>JAUPUR010000052.1 GCA_030917445.1 Patescibacteria group bacterium
AAATAAAGGTGATGAAAGAGTGATTGGGTCATTTGAAAAGCCATTAGAAATTAAAGAACAAGGAACAACTGTACAACTTATATCAGGAGGTATAGTACTCGCAACACTTACTCCTGAAAATATATTTATAAAATCCTCTATGGATGGAAAGGATACTCTTTTTGATTTTAAAAAAGAGAATACGTCATCACAGTTGTTCTACATTATCTTTTTAGCAGCCTTTATTTTATATGGAATTTTTCTTTTTTATTATTTTAAAAATCTTTTTCAAGCACTTATTCATTCTGGAATACTTTTTATTCCGCTTCTCCTTTCGTATCCAATTTTTGGAACTTTATCTGAAAATATCTCAACATATATAGATGCAAAACAACTTTTTCTCTCTCCATTTCTTTCGCTTAGAATTTTTACTTTTTCAGAAAGAATGACAATCTTCTTTAGTGCTCTTCCATTACTTTTTGTATTTGGAACTCATTTAATATTTATTCTGAGAAAAGAAATGAAAAAAGACTTTATTCTTTTTGCAATTGTTTATCTTTTAGTTGTTTTATTATTTCTAAGATTGCCTTATTTTCCACTTGATAGAACATCATTTCTTGAACTTGCAGGTATTTTAGGTTTCGTGGTGTTTATTGGATTGGTTTGTAATATTTATCTTTGGATGAGGTTTAAATCTGTAAAAAACATACTTTATGGAATGTTAGTGATGGGAGGTTTCTTACTTTTTATAGGAGTGACAATTATCACTTCTCGCTCTACTGTTGTTCTTACTCCCTTTGAAAAACAAGTTCTCAGGGTTGTACAAAGTGAAAAAAAAGATATTTTATTCATAGCTCCGCAAGTGCAACCAATTTATAAATCACTCAGACCATTATTTCTTAAAAATCTTGATACTGCATCATCACTTACTGATCTCAAATGGACATCAATTTCAAGAGAAAATGATCAAATGCTTAATCTCTCAGAAGAAAAAAGACTAATTCTTATTCCCAGATATTTGGGATCAACACTCTACACTGAGGAAATTGAGATGATGAAAGGCGAAAAGATTTTTGACAATGCACAGGTAGTTATTTATAAAGTTAAATAATTTTATTATTTAATATGGTAGGGAATACTCACTCCTCTTTCTTGATACATGTGTAAATGGTGACGAGTAAAGAGATGCATTTCCGTTACTCCTTGAGAATTTCCCTCATCTTCTAGAATTTCCTCTAGCCTTCTCGTATGGGGTAAAAGTTTTGTGGAAACAATCTGAGTATGGAGTTCTGCATGTTCTTTAAAATTTGGGCTGTGTGTTAATACATAGTGATTTCCTTGAATAGTATCAATGATTTTTGCAATGAGAGCTTCCTTATTTGTAGTGTTTGGGTCGTTTTTTTCTCTTTCGTATTCATCATGTGTTGCCGTTAATGCTTCCTTAATATCATCTGGAAGTTCTGAGATAATTTTGTGAAATGCATGAGTTTCATCCTCGGCTCGGGTTTGTCCATGTCCTTGTAGTTGTAGTACAGCAGACACATCGCCATTTGCAATTTCTCCTATATCATGAATAAGAAGCATATCGACGATTTTTAGTCCGTCGACACTCATTGTTGTATGAGGAAGAATTGGAAGCAGGAGTCGAGAAGTTATTGTTGCCATCCACATATGATCAGCAATATCTTCAAGCCCAACTCTTTCAAGATCAGCTGGTGGCTCAGGCATAAAAGGTGATCCTCTAAATCTCATTCTGCCATATGCAGGATAAAGTTGTTTGAGGGTACTATACATACTATCAAATCGATGATAACTATCAGCTTCGTCAGAAGTTCTTGGGTGAAAATCAGGTGTCATGTTTTGAGGTGAATAGAGAACTTCTTTCATCGATAGTGAAGTGTAGAATATTTTTCAATTTAAAACAAGATCATTTAGAGACTTTTTTAAGTTTTGCAATATAAAATCCTTCATAGTTTTCTTGTGGAATTATTCTTTTTGTTTTGGATAGTGAAGGATCATAGGATTTATTCTTATACTGTATGAGACCTGGAGTGAGAGGGGTATCAGAAAGAGTAATATCTTCAATGACTACTGCTCCTTCTGCTTTTTTTATAACCCAATCAACAACTTCCTCATTTTCTTCAGGAGAAATAGTACACGTTGAGTACACAATAGTTCCGCCATTTTTCGTTGAACTGACTGCTGACCAGAGAAGATATTGCTGTCTATGAGATAATTCTTGTACTTTTTTAGATGACCAATGGTTATAAGATTTTGGTGAATGCGCGCTGAATCTTCCTTCCATTGAGCATGGTGCATCAACGAGAACTTTATCAAAAAAATTTGGAAGTTCCTGCCATATTTTCTCACCTGCAATGTTCATTACTTCAACATTGGTAACACCTTGTTGAAGGAGAACTGCTTTTAATTTAAAAAGCCTTTCACGACTAATATCATTTGCGAAAATTTTTCCTTTGTTATTCATAAGTTCAGCAATTTGTGTTGTTTTACTTCCAGGTGCTGCAGCGATATCAAGCACCGTGTCTTCTTCTCGAGGATCAAGGATCAATGAGGGAATCATACTTGATAGGCCTTGAATATATATTTTTCCATCGAGATATTCTTGTAACGATGTCAGTGATGAGGTTTTTTCATCTAGCATAAATGCATTAGGGTACCAAGGAATAGGAATTAAATGAAATGAGTGAGCTTCGCATACATCTTTTATTTCAGCTACAGTTGTCTTTATTGTATTTATTCGAAGCGAGACGGGATGTTGTTTTGTGAAAGAATCGATAATTGCATCAATACTTTCATGAGGATAGATATCTGGGAGCTTTTCCAGAAATTTCTTTGGTAAAGGAGAAATAGATGTCATAGTCCTGATTATACAGAAATGAAGATAACATTGTTAAATCAATATATCGTAAATGAGACGCTCTCACCTAATGAGAAAATTTGACATGAGTTTTAAAAATTGCAACGATATAAAGAGTGTTGAAATTTAAAAAGTTCTTCAAGAAGAAAGATCTCCATTATAAAAAACTTCATAACAAGTGGAGCAAGAAGCATGCTGGCATAAAAGAGAGACTATATTCAAATCATCAGAAGTCTGTAAAGTGGTTGGTGAAAAATATCCCAGCAAAAGAGCATATTGCTATGGGATCACTCAGTGGTCTTTTACTTCTTACACCACCAGTTGTGGCTTCCTTACCCGCACAACCCGCAAGTCCTTCATCAAATCTTCTTGATGAGGTAAAAAAGATTCCGTCAGGTACCTTTTTTGCGTTAGAACTATCACCATTACTTCCTGATGAAGTTAGACCATTGAGTGTTGATGAGGAAAAAAAGATTGGAGATGTTTTGAGTAAGCATTACAATATGAAGGTCAGTGCAGAACTTGAAGGAAAAAAGTTAAATAGAAGTTATGGCCTAATTGGAGCTGAGCAGCACTTAATGCGATATCCAGGCGATACAATGCAGTCTCATTTCCAAACTCCTGAGGAAGAGATATTTGCACGTTCTGGTATGGCACCTGGACGGGGGGCTTGGGGTTATTTTGCTCCTTCTTTCTCAGAGATGACGCAAAAAGACGTTGAAAGAGAAAAGTATTACATAGCTGTTCAAACTTTTTTGTCACCTGGGTTTATGGATAATGTCAGGGAACATTATGCGTTTTATAAATATCGTAAGATGCTTGTTGTAAATCCTCACAATGGTCGCGCTGTCGTAGTTGTCATTGGTGACGCTGGACCAGCAGCATGGACTGGGAAGCATTTAGGAGGTTCACCAGAGGTTATGTCGCATTTGCAGCGTGTTGACGGACGTGCAAGAGGACCTGTGCTATACTTTTTTATTGATGATCCTAAAGATGAAATTCCCTTAGGACCAATTGATGTCATATGAAAAAACAATTCTATACACACTTGATCGAAACAGACTCAATTCTTGTTAAGTTACATGAACTTGGATTGTCAGAAGAACAAAAAATACAACTTCTTGCAATTGTTGAATCAAGTTTACACCATACTGTTTTGGACGCAATTTTATCTGAGTTAAGTGAAGAAGATAAAGAGCTTTTCTTTGAACATATTGAGGAGGATGATCATACAAAAACATGGAAGTTTTTAAATGAAAAAGTTGATACAATTGAGGAGAAGATTGTAAAAGCTGCAAAAGATTTGACCAAAGAATTACATGATGATATTGAGGATGTAAAAAATAATGGCAACAACTGAGTTAACAATATTATACGTTACAGATTCTACAGTGACTGTGTATCCTCCTGAAAAGCAGTCCAAACTCATCGAGTTCCCAAAAAAAATCGTTGAAGGGAAAAATATTCTCGATAAAGAGGCATTTTACAATTTACTTATCGATCAATTGTTCATGATTGAAAATAAAGAAATTGTTGTTGTGCTAGGTTCGGGTATCTTGTATCAACATGCAGTTGTGAAAGGCTCAATTGATGATAATTCAGAAGATTTTTATGCTCAACTTCCATTTGGTGAGCATAGTGTCATTAAAAAAATTATTGAGACAGACATAAAACGATACTTCTTAGCAAGTAACAAGGATTACATTGAAACTTTTGTACAAGCTGCATTGAATTTCAAGGCAACTCTTCATGCGGTAATCCCATTATCTTTATTTACTGATAATGTAGAAAGACAAGATCTTTCTGATTCGCTTTTAGCTGAGATTAGACAAAATAGTTCTCTTTTTCATGCAGGAGATTTTTTAAGCGAGGGTGTTCATGCTAAAGTAGAAGAAGAAAAAAAGGAAGAACCCAAAAGTGAGGTTGTCGATATACCTGCAGCCTTTGAAAGCACAGAAGATATGAGAAATACATCATATAAAGTTGAGTCAGGATGGAGCAAAGGGGGGATCCTCTTCTTTTTCTTCTTGATTCTTTTGTCCGTTGCAGTAGCAGTCGGTGGATATTTCTTTTTGACAAATACAAAAATGAGTTTTTCACCCGAACCTACACCTACTCCAACATCTGCACCAACAGCGACACCAACTCCTGAACCCTTAGAAAAATCAGAAGTGACAGTTGAGATACAAAATGGTACGGGGACAGCTGGTCAGGCTGGAAGAGCAAGTGCTGTACTTGAAGATATTGATTATGAAGATATAGAGGTAGGGAATGCAGATACAGAAGATGCCGAGACGACATCAATTACTTTTTCATCTCGAGTGAGCAAGGATCAACAGCAGGAAATGATTACGGCTCTTGAAGAAATATTTGAAGAAGTTTCATCGAGTGTAAAAGCAGATCAAGAAAAAGATGTAATCATCATTACTGGAATAGAGAAAGAATAGACTCCATATATTATCCACAATTTCACATAATATAAATTATTGTCAGATTGGTGTTTGCTAAACGTCAAGTTGCACTTTTTGAATAACCCTATGATGAGTTTTGTCGCTATGAAAAATAACCCTTGGAAAAGAGCAAAACAACAATTCCTCAGATCTGGAAAGCAATATCAGCAGTCATTTATAAATACACTGCTTGAACCCGATAAAATTATTCATGTTAGTCTTCCACTGAAAAAAGACAATGGAGATGTGGAAATTTTTTCAGGATATCGTGTTCAACATGACAATACACTTGGTCCATATAAGGGTGGACTAAGATATCATCCTGACGTCTCAATGGATGAAGTGAAAGCACTTTCTTTTTGGATGACTATGAAAAATGCGGTTGTTGACGTCCCTTTTGGAGGTGGAAAAGGAGGCATAACAGTTGATCCTAAGAAATTAACTCAGTCAGAACTTGAGAGATTGACAAGGCTTTTTACAAAGTCTCTTTCTTCACACATTGGCCCATTTGTTGATGTGCCTGCTCCTGATGTGAATACAACACCACAGATCATGTCATGGATTGTTGATGAGTATAGTCATATTACGGGTGAATATACTCCTGCAGTCGTTACAGGCAAGCCTGTAGATGTGAATGGGTCGGAAGGTCGCACTGAGGCGACAGGGTTAGGTGGTATCTATGTCTTAATGGAGTATTTGCGAAAAATAAAAAAAGATCACAAAGGTATGACAGTTGCTGTTCAAGGATTTGGTAATGTCGGTAAATATGCGATACATTTTTTACAGAAAGAAGGGTTTAAAGTTGTTGCGATTACGGATTCAAAAGGTGGAATATATATAAAGGAAGGAGTTGCAGATTGTGATCTTATCTCACAATTCAAGAAGAAGTATGGAACAGTCAAAGGTTGTTACTGTGAAGGGAATGTTTGTGTTGCTAGTAATAAATTAAAAATACATGGTCGGGATATTTCATCTGATGAATTATTAGAGCTTCCTGTTGATATTTTAATTCCTTCAGCACTTGAAAATGTCATCACTGATAAAAATGCCAAAAATATACACGCGAAATATATTTTAGAACTTGCAAATGGCCCAACAACTGCTCAAGCTGACAAAATTTTATTTAAAAAGGGTGTAATAGTTATTCCTGATATTTTAGCAAATGCTGGAGGTGTGACAACAAGCTACTTTGAGTGGTATCAAAATATTCATAATGAGAAATGGAAAAAAAATGATGTCTTTGAGAAGCTGAAAATTAAGATGGAAAAAGCGACTCAGGAAGTGTTTGAGATTGCTCAATCAGAAAAAATATCACTTCGTGATGCAGCATATTTACTTGCTCTCAAAAGAATTTCAAAAGCAAAAGAGTTGAGTTTACTTCCTCACAAAAAGAATGGCGTTCGGGATATTCCTCCCAGGTCCAACTTTGTATCCGCCAGACCAAAGAGCAGTTGATCCACCACTGTCTAAATTGAGCGCATTTTCTAGACCAAGTGCTTTGAGAGCATATGCACCTTCAGCGACAGTTGCATTATAAACAACTCCAATATATGCAGTTGATCCTTTATTTCCTACAAAGGAACGTGAGCCTTTACTGCCTTTTTTTGGATCGCCATCACCTGAAAATGTGATATTTCCACCCGAAAGAAGAAGTGGTTGATTGGCAAGTACACTATCTACAGAAGTATCTCTTCCCCAACCGGAGGATTGTCCTATAAATCTCATAAATCCTCCTCCAAAAACAACAACAGGCACTGAACTGTAGACATTATTATCTGAATTAAAATATGTTTTATTCTTGTTCATAAGAAGTGTGTCAAAGGTATTCGTTTTTCCAGCGCATGAAGGGTATGATGCTGGACAGAAATAAGAACCATTGATTCCGGCAAAAGCACCATTTCGAGAAACGTAGTCCCCAAGTGAAAGTACAGGACAATTGTCTCGACAATCACTGTCGGATGCAGTATCAACAATTATTCTTGTCGATCCCATGTCAGCTGCTATTAGTGAAACTGTATATTCTCCAATCTCAGTCGTCACCTTTTGAGTACTAAATCCAGTTCCAGGAGGGGTATTACTAGATGGGGCATTTGCAATTGCTGGACTTGTCGAGGTAGCTGCAGTTTTTTGTTGATCTGATGTGATTTGTTTTTCAAGTGCAGTCAGCTCTGCGCTACCTGATGCAAAATTTCGTTTTGATAAATAAGACAAAGCAAGAGTTAGTTTCTCTTTGTAGGATGTGGTTTTTATTTTTTGATCATCAAGATCCTGAATTGTCTCATACATTTTGACTGCTTTGGAATAAGATAATTCAAGATTTTTAATTTCCGCTTGAAGTATCTCATTTCTTTTGAATTGATCTTGATTTTTTAAATCACTTAATTCTTTTTCAAGTTTTTTGACATTACTTTGTGCTGAAAGTAATGATGCATTAAGTGTTGTCGTTGTATTCTTTGTTGTAATGAAAAAAAACGTAAAGAGTATTATTAAAGGAATAAAGATTGCAAAGAATATAATTAAAAACTTATTTTTTATTATATATTTCCTCATAGATTCAGCTCTCACATAAATAGTGTAGTGATTTTTTTGCAATGACTCAAGTTAGCTTGTTTTGAGAATATTTTTTTTGAGAATGAAGTAATTATTTAGGATTGAACGAAAGATTTGAGGATATCAATATTTTGTTTATCCGGACCTAGTTTTTCAAATCCAGGAACTTCAAGAATAAAAGGGAGATTACGGGTTCTTTTATCATTTACAAGTTGTTCAAAAACACTTTGCGGTATATTTCCTTGACCAAGATTTTCATGTCTATCTCGAAACGATCCAAGCGGATCTCGACTATCATTTATCTGAAAAACTTCAAGGTTTTTCAGTCCAATTTCTTTATCAAAAAGAGTCCAAAATGAATCAAATGATTCAGAAGTAGATAGATCATATCCAGCGGCATGTGCATGGCAAGTATCAATGCATATTTTTATTCGGTCATCCCTCATGGTTTTGACAATGAGGCCAAGTTCTTCAATCGATGCGCCAATTTTATGACTGCCCGCATTTTCTGCAATAAAATATGTGTCTGATGGTGAATTTTTAAGAATATTTTCTATATGTGAAAAGAGGATTTTGTATTGGTCTTGAGTTGGATTTTCTTTACTTTTAAATGAACCAAGATGAATGATTGTTCCTTTTATTCCCATTTGAGAAGCAAGGTTAAGTTCGTTGCAGATTTTTGTTACCGATTGGTCGCCTCCCCATTCTCCATTTGCGAGATTAACAAGATAGGATGCATGGAAATAAATTGGATCGATCGAAAGCTCATTTTTCATTGAAACAAATGTTTGTATCGCTTCTGGTGTAGGAGTGACTGATTGCCAAGACCTAGGCGATGATGAAAAAATTTGTAAAGCATTCCCTCCAATCTCTTTAGTTTTTGTCAGTGCATGATGATAGCCACCTGCTACCGATAGATGTCCGCCAATTTTCATAAGAGTGATTATACTGTAAATATCTTCTTGTTACCTTATCAAATTTGTTACAATGAGTCACATGGTCCAAAATGAAGCTAAAAGCTATTTGAAATCAAAAGATAAAGTCCTCGCAGTTCTTCTTGAGAAAGTGGCTGATTTTGATTTGAGTATTCAGAGAAATTATTACGAATCTCTTGCAGAGTCGATAGTATCTCAACAATTATCAGTTAAAGCCGCAGATACAATATGGAAAAGATTTATATTACTTTTACCAGATCAAAAAGTTATTCCAGAAAATGTTCTCGCAATCGATAATCAAAAAATAAGAGATGCAGGAATTTCGTGGTCAAAGATCTCTTATATTAAGGATCTTTCTCAGAAAACTCTTGATAGTCATATTATATTTGAAGAATTTGAGAATATGTCAGATGAAGAAATTATTAATGAACTTATCAAAGTAAAAGGAATTGGTCGATGGACAGCAGAAATGTTTTTGATGTTTGCTATGGGAAGACCAGACGTTTTTTCATATGGTGACCTAGGACTTCGTCGAGCTTTACAAAGATTTTATGATTTTGATCATGAGCCAACAGTTGAAGAGATGGAAAAGATTGTTAGTGTTTGGAGTCCGTACAAAACGTATGCTTCTCGTGTTTTGTGGAGAGCACTAGAGCTGTGATACTATCAAGATATGAAGATTGCTTTTTATGAAATGGAGGATTGGGAAAATAGTATTCTTAAGGAGAGAATAACAGATGGTGATATTACTTTTTCTGAAGCTCCACTAACTCTTGATAGTCAAGATATCGCTGAGATAGAACTCCTTTCGATATTTATATACTCCGAATTAAATTCAGATCTTCTACAAAAAATGCCAAAGCTTAAAATGATTGCGACTCGTTCTACAGGATATGACCATATTGATATTGAATATTGTAAAGAGAAAGGAATAATTATTTGTAATGTTCCTGAGTACGGGACTCAAACAGTTGCTGAACATACATTCGCACTACTTCTTGCATTGTCGCGAAAAATTGTTCCATCAGTTGAGAGGACACAAAGAAATGATTTTTCTCTTGATAACTTGATGGGATTTGATCTTTATAAAAAAACGATTGGAGTTATTGGCGCAGGAAATATTGGGAAAGCAGTGATAAAGATTGCTAATGGGTTTGGTATGGATGTTTTGGTTTACTCAAGATCAAGGAAAATGGAGTTAGCTCAGGAGCTGGGATTTATGTACGTTGATTTTGAGCATCTTTTAAAACAGTCAGATATTTTAACTTTCCATACTCCATTAACTGATGAAACAAAACACATGTTAAATATGGAAAATATTTCATTACTTAAAAAAGGTTCAGTAATTTTAAATACATCGCGTGGTGGAATTATTGAAACAGAAGCACTTTTAACCGCACTTGATTCAGGACAGGTGAGTGCTGCAGGAATCGATGTTCTTGAAGAAGAATGTCATATCAAAGAAGAAAGACAACTTTTAACAAAAGAATTCTTGAAAGAATGTGATATTAAAACTCAGTTACTAAATCATGTCCTTTTGACTCGTGAAAATGTTATTGTGACTCCTCACAATGGATTTAATAGCAAGGAAGCTTTAGAGAGAATTTTACATGTTACTGCAGACAATATTAACTATTTCCTCAAGCAAAAACCACAAAACGTTGTATAATAAAAAAATGCAGGAAAATATTCCACAACTTGCAAAGTTACTTCGCTCACTGAGTCTTTCCTCTACTACAAGTGCAGGATCTGGACATCCAACCTCTTGTCTATCAGCAGCAGATTTGATGGCTGTTCTTTTTGAAAAGTACTTTACATATAATTACACAAATCCATTGCAGCTTTCCAATGATAGATTAGTTTTTTCCAAAGGACATGCAGCACCACTTTTTTATGCTCTGTATGCAGTTGCAGGAGCAATCCCTCTTGAGGAATTATCAACACTGAGAAAAATTTCAAGCAGACTTGAGGGTCATCCTACATCACTTTTCCCTTATACTGATGCAGCAACTGGGTCTCTTGGTCAGGGTCTGTCTGTTGGAGCAGGAATGGCTTATGATCTTCTTCAAAAATTTAAGTTCCAAAGTGTTCCAAATGTCTATGTTTTGCTTGGAGATGGTGAGTTAGCTGAGGGACAAATATGGGAAGCTGCAAATTTCTCTTCCCATTACAAATTAAAAAATCTTATTGCTATTGCAGATATAAACCGTTTAGCTCAAAGTCAGGAAACGATGTTTGGGCATCGAGTTGAAGAGTATCAAAAGAGATTTGAAGCATTTGGGTGGGACACACACCTCATAGATGGACACAATATTGATGATATTATTTCAGCACTTGAGTCTGCACATAACTCTCAAAAACCCACAATTCTTATTGCAAAAACACAGAAAGGTCAAGGTGTTTCTTTCTTGCAGGACAAAGAGAATTGGCACGGAAAAGCACTAAATCAAGAAGAATTGCAAAATGCATTATCAGAACTTGGTGAAGTTGATAGTTCTCTTCGTTTTTCTTTAAGATCTCGAGAAGAGTTACAAGTAAGTGATAATTCAGACAAATCAGCTCCTTTACCTCAATATGAAAAAGGAGAAGAAATAGCAACACGTGAAGTGTATGGAAAAGTATTAGCAAATTTAGCTATGAAGAATAATCAACTGTATGCACTTGATGCTGATGTCAAAAATTCAACCTTCAGTATTGATTTCTTTAAAATGAAAGAAGAAAAATTTATTGAATGTTTTATCGCTGAACAGAATATGGTTAGTGTCGCAGTTGGTCTTTCAAGATTAGGAAACAAACCATTTGTCTCAACCTTTGCTGCATTTTTAACACGGGCTGCAGATCAAATCCGAATGGCAGTTTTGTCACATGCTTCAATTACATTTGTTGGTTCTCATGCAGGAGTTTCTATAGGTGAGGATGGTGTTTCTCAAATGGGTCTTGAAGATATTGCGCTTTTTAGAGCACTCCCAGATACTATTGTTTTACAACCTAGTGATGCTGTATCAATGACAAATCTCCTTGAAAAAGTTTCAATGCACAAAGGAATTTCATATGTGAGAACACTGAGACCCAAAACAAAAGTTCTTTATTCATCAGATGAGGATTTTTCAATTGGTGGATCGTCTGTTCTGAAAGAGTCTTCAGAAGATATACTCACTATTGTTGCATCAGGAATTACAGTACCGGAAGCACTTAAGGCAGCTCAAAGACTTGAAGAAGAAAGAATTAAAATAAGGGTAATCGATTGTTACTCAATCAAACCACTTGATACAAAAACTCTTGAAAATGCTCTCTCACAAACATCTAAAAAGATTGTGATCACTGTTGAAGACCATTTTATTAATGGAGGTTTGGGAGATGCTGTCTTATCTGAAATAGGACACACAGGTGCGAAAGTATATAAGCTTGGTGTGACGCATATTTCTCATTCAGGTAAAAAAGATGAATTAATGAAAGATGCTCAGATTGATTCTGAAGCAATTATATCCCTCGTCAAATCCCTCTAGTCCTATTTGCAAATATAAATGCATCTTCATACAATGATTTTATGGAGAGAAAACAATTTGTATATAATATTTTCGCTATTTTTCTTCTCTTTGGGATAGCGTATGCGGTAACACAAGCTGCATTACCAATTAGACAAGTAGTGACAACTTCCCAGAAAATCGTAGCCGGTGCTTCAACTCAACAGATTTCAGAAGAATTGGTTTTACCTCAGGAGTTAACTTCAGATTTAAGCGAAAAAGCGGAAGGTGTCAAGAAATCTCTACTTGAAATTCAGCTCTCCCAAGTAATTGGTTTTGTTTCACAAGCAGGAAAAATCATACAAGATGTGAAATCCCTTCAACCTGAACTGGAAAAAAGAATTGATAACTTATGAAGATAAAGAAATTTTTTAAATCATTAGGTCCTGGTTTTATCACGGGGGCTGCAGATGATGATCCATCTGGAATTGGGACATATGCTCAAACAGGAGCGCAGTTTGGATATTCACAACTATGGACCTCCCTTTTTTCTTTTCCATTTATGTCCGCAATTCAAGAAATGTGCGGGAGAATTGGTATGGTGACAGGTCATGGGCTTGCGGGCGTTATTAGTAAACACTATGCAAGACCTGTTTTATATTTTTGTGTATTGATACTTTTTATTGCAAATACAGTGAATATTGGAGCTAATTTAGGAGCAATGGCATCGTCTATGCAGTTGTTATTTAATGTACCCTTTTATCTTTTACTTATAGTAATGACTGTGTTAACTGTTCTCCTTGAAGTTTTTGTACCATATCCTTTATATGCACGTTTTTTGAAATATCTTACTCTCTCGCTCTTTGCTTATATTGCAACTGCACTCGTGATAAAACAAGATTGGGGGATAATTTTGAGTTCTACTTTTATTCCACATTTTTCTTTTGAAAAAGAATATCTTTTTAATATAATTGCCATTTTAGGAACAACAATTTCGCCTTATCTTTTTTTCTGGCAAGCTGATCAAGAAGTAGAGGAAGAAGTAGCAACACATAGAATACGATCTTTTGGAAAAGGTGTTCCTCGAGTTACTAAAAAAGATTTAAGAGATATGAGGCTCGATACATTTGTAGGAATGTTCTTTTCAAATATAGTAATGTTTTTTATTATGGTAACTGCTGCATCCACTCTTCATGCCAATAATATTTTTAATATTTCTTCACCGACTGAAGCAGCACAAGCTTTGAGGCCATTCGCTGGAGATTTTGCATATATTCTTTTTGCAGCAGGAATTATTGGTACTGGACTACTTGCTGTTCCAATTTTGGCAGGGTCTGCCTCTTACGCACTTTCAGAATCTTTTGGATGGAAAGCAGGACTGAATCAAAAGTTTAAAAAGGCACATGCATTTTATGGAGTTATTGCACTTGCAACTTTTGGTGGACTACTTGTCAATGTGACATCGATAGAGCCGTTTCAAATGTTGTATTACACTGCTGTTTTGAATGGAATTATGGCTCCACCTTTGATGATTATGATTGTCCTTATTGCTAACAATAAAAGGATTATGGGCAAGCACACTAATTCACTTCTTTCAAACATACTTGGGATTTTAATTATAGTTTTGATGGCGATAGCTTCAATTGCACTGCTTGCGAGCTTTCTTTTCTTCCCGTAAAATGGTGACTCTATGGACGAGATAAAACAAAAAGTTGAAAAACTCATCACAAAAGTAAAGTTAGACGATAAAAGAGCGAGAATTCAAGATCTTCAAAAAGAAACGCTTGACCCAACATTTTGGCAGGATCATCAGAGTGCTGCAGAAAAAATGAAAGAACTTTCTGCACTTCAAAAAGAGGTTGAAGAATTTGAATTACTTCAGTTGTGGGTAGATGAAGGTGAATTAAAAGAAGCAGAGAAGCTTCTGAGTAAGCTTGAAACTCTTTTATACTTTACTACTGAGTATGATGAAGGGAGTGCAATAGTTTCTATTCACTCAGGGCAGGGCGGGACCGAGGCAATGGATTGGGCAGAAATGCTTTATCGAATGTACTCACGGTACTTTGAAAAGAAAGGGTGGTCAATTGAAATACTTGATCAGACTGCAGGTGAAGAAGCAGGAATTAAAAGTATAACAATGGCTGTAACAGGACCTTACGTGTATGGCCTTCTTCGTTTTGAAGCAGGGGTTCATCGACTTGTTAGGCAGTCACCGTTTAACGCAGATAAACTGCGTCAAACATCATTTGCAATGGTTGAAGTTCTCCCGCAAATTGAGAATGCTGGTGCAGTTGATATAAAAGATGAAGATATTGAGTTTGAAGCATATAGATCTGGTGGTCATGGTGGACAAAATGTCAATAAAGTTTCGACTGCAGTGAGAATTAAACACAAACCTACAGGCATCGTTGTAACTGCCTCAACAGAACGTTATCAGATTCAAAATAGGGAGTTTGCCATGAAATTACTCCGAGCAAAATTATGGCAAATTCAAGAAGATGAAAGAAAAAAAGAGGAGGTACGGCTTAAGGGTGGGTATGTTACTCCAGGATGGGGGAATCAGATTCGCTCATACGTATTACATCCATATAAAATGGTAAAGGATCTTCGCACAGGTGTTGAGACGGGAAATACTGATGCTGTCCTCAATGGTGATCTTGATCACTTCATACAAGAAGAGCTGCGATTCCTCTCTTAACTACTAAATGGGTTGTCAAAAATACTAAAATATGGTTAACTAGATTTGCCGTCTTTTATTGAAGATAGCGAGGGTGGTGATCAAGAAAATGGAAAATAAAGAAAATTCATCACTAATGCATGACTTTAAAGAGTCAACGCCTAGTACGAATCAAAAATTCCCTATGAAGATAGTTGGTATTCTTATTGCAGTTATCATTGTTGGTTCTTTATCGGGCTATGGTCTTGCTCAAACTAATGGACCAAAAGCTACTTCAAGTGATCCTACACTTGAAGACTATGCTGCAAAAAAAGGTGAGAAATTCGGGTCAGATAATATTAAAGACTTTCCAGATATTGCTGAAGGAATTGTTCGAGAGGGTGGAATTGAAGGGGAAGGTGCATATCATTTAGAAAGACCAGGTGGAGAAAGTCAGAATGTTTATATGACATCTACTCTTGTTGACCTTGAACAACTAATCGGTAAAAAAATAAAAGTTTGGGGAGCAACACAAACAGCACAGCATGCAGGTTGGCTCATGGACGTTGGGCGTGCTGAAGTACTCTAAGTTATGATTCAATTAGTTGAAGTGACCAAAACATTTGGAACGGGATCCTCAGGAATCGAAAACGTTTCGCTCAGTATTGACAGAGGAGAATTTGTATTTCTTGTTGGTCCTTCGGGATCTGGAAAAACAACACTTCTTCGCCTGCTTATTCGTGATATGGTACCTACAAAGGGACTTATCAGTGTCAACAATGTTAATATTGGAAATCTCCCAAGTGATAAAATTCCTCACTTAAGAAAACAAATTGGAGTTGTTTTTCAGGATCTTAAGATGCTCACAGATAGAACCATTTTTGAAAACATTCTTCTTCCTCTTGAGATGGCTGGTATTTCAGACAATGAAGCAAAAAAGAAAGCTGAAGATATCATGAGTCAGGTTGGAATTCTTGATCATGCACATAAATTCCCAGTACAACTTTCTGGGGGAGAGTTGCAGAGAGCAGCAATTGCTCGTGCACTGGTTTTTTCTCCGGATATTCTTTTAGCAGACGAGCCTACAGGGAATTTAGATAATACGACATCTTGGGAAATTATCAAGATACTCCAAGATATTAATAAAGCTGGAACAACGGTATTGATGGCAACTCACAATATGGATGTCGTTGTTAGTCTCAATAAAAGAACAGTGACACTTGAAAAAGGAAAAATTGCACAAGACACAAAAAAACCAGTTAAAAGTGAGAAAGAAGAGAAAGAAGGAAAAGAACATTCTGAAAAAAAACATCATGAAGAAAAAAAAGAACCTGAAGGAGAGGCAGAGGTTAAAAAGGAGGAAGAATCTAAATGAAATCTATTAAAACAATGTGGAAACATGTGAGAAGGTCTCCATATCAAGCACTAGCAGCGATCCTTATTATGTCTCTCACGTTCCTTTCCATCTCATTTTTCAGCTTTGTTATTTTTGGATCATCACGTGTTATTTCTTATTTTGAATCAAAACCTCAAGTAACAGCATTTTTCAAAGAAGATGCGACTCAAGAAAATATTGATGGATTGGCTGATGCAGTAAAGCAGTCAGGAAAAGTAGCAAGTGTGAAATTTGTTTCAAAGCAAGAAGCACTCGAACTTTATAAGAGACAAAATCAAGACGATCCACTACTCCTAGATCTTGTAACTGAAGATATTCTTCCAGCTTCACTTGAAATTGCTACCACAAGAATTGAAGATCTTAACGATGTTTCAACGCAGTTACAACAGTCACCATTTGTCTCAGAAGTTGTTTATCAGAAGGATGTTGTGGATACATTATCATCATGGATAGGAGCTCTAAGGAAGATTGGCTTTGTTTTGACAATTTTACTCGCAACTGTCTCAGTCTTTATTATGGTCATTATCATTGGATTTAAAATTTCTCAGAAAAAAGATGAAATTGAGGTAATGAGACTCTTGAGTGCCACAAAATGGTATGTAAGATGGCCATTTTTACTTGAAGGAATTTTTTATGGCGTAATTGGTGCGCTCATAGGTTGGGTTATCTCCACAGGTACACTTCTTTATGCAACACCTTTACTTGAAAGTTTTTTGAAAGGAATTCCACTTCTTCCAGTTTCTCCACTTTTTCTTATAGTTCTGCTTGTTGCAGAATTAGTTTTGGCTGTTATACTGGGTGCATTCTCAAGTTTTTTGGCAGTACTACGATACCTAAAGTAAGTTCCTTTTGCCCATGAGAAGATTAATAAAACTTCAAGTCTTTTTTTTCGCTGCTTTCATAAGTGTATCTTTTCTTGGTGTTCTCCCCGCTGTAGCACAAACCCCAACTGAAACACCTACACCTACGTCGATTACTGGCACTCCAACTCCAACACAAGCAGATACACAAAAAAGTAGTGAGCTTCAAAAACAAATTGAAGAGTTGCAAAAGAAAGTAAATGAACTTCAAAGCCAGGGAAAAACACTTTCATCACAAATTTCTGTGATGGATAATCAGATAAAGTTAACAGAGTATAGAATCAGCGCAACTGAGGCAGAAATTGGTGAAATAACACAAGATATTGGGGCAGCTGAGAAAAAAATTAATAATTTAGAAGGTTCGCTTGATGACATTACTCATGTTCTGGTGAACAGGATTGTGGCTACGTATCAAATTGGAACAATTGAACCTCTTCAAATACTTTTATCATCAGATGGTGTTACTGACTTTCTATCAAGAGCAAATTATCTTCGAATAGCACAGGCTCATGACAAAAAATTACTTTACAATACCGTCCAAGCTCGAAATGATTATGAAAATCAAAAAGAAATTTTTCAAGAAAAAAAACAAAAAGTGCTTTCGCTCCAAACTCAACTTGAGGGATACACAAAACAGCTTGATGATGATAAAAGAGCAAAGCAAACGCTTTTAAAAGATACTCAAAATAATGAAAAAAAGTATCAAGAATTGCTGGCAAAAGCCCAATCTGAGTACGCTGCGATTCAAGGGATCGTTTCTGGAAATGGAACTGAAACTGCAGCTGGATTTGTAAGTGCAGGAAATAGAATTGCCTCTGTTATTGCAGGAGCTTCTTGTAATTCTAGTGGTGCACATTTACATTTTATTGTGGGAAGAAGTGGTTCAACATTTGATCCCTTTTCATATTTAAAGGGAATCGAGATAGATAATCAGTCAGGTGGAGATCCTGCTAATCCTACGGGTAGTTGGGACTGGCCATTATCAGGTCCAATTCGGATGTTCCAAGGTTATGGTTCTACATGGGCAGTGAGAAATACGTGGGTAGGAAGAATTTATTCTTTCCATAACGGTCTTGATATTTATGGTTCATCGTCTGAGGTGAAAGCGGTACAGTCTGGACAACTCTTTAGAGGAAGCTATACAGGTTCTGGAGGTTGTAGACTGCCGTATGTGAGAGTGAGACATGATGATGGTATTGACACATTCTACCTACATGTGAATTATTAGTATATGCCGTCATATTATTGACGGGATATGAAAACACTTCAATTAATTTTGTTTGCAGTAGGTTTTCTTCTTTTATCTCCCTCTTTTTCCTATGCACAACTGCGAATCAATGAATTTTTCTCTGCAGAAAGTAGCGATTGGGTTGAGATTTATAATTATAGTGAGAGTGAAGTTGATTTAAGTCTCTTTAAAATACGAGATGAAAGTACGACTAATAAAATTGAGTTATCAGGAATTTTATCAGGAAAAGGATATACTGTCTTTGAATGGTCAGATAAGTTAAATAACAGTGGGGATACAATTAAGCTAGTACGAGTAGAAGATGAGAGCATTATTGATGAAATTTCATATGGGGACGGGAAAATCTTGCCTAAATTGATATCAGATCAATCAGGTGGTCGAAAAGATGATACAACTTGGGTTGTATTTTCCACTCCTACAAAAGGGAGCGAAAATTTATCAGCAATCTTTGTTTCTCCGACGCCTACACCAGAACCAACATCTACACCGACGAAAACGCCCACTCCAACAAAGACCCCAACCCCTACAAGGACCCCAACTCCAACTAAAATTATCACACCTACACCATCAAGTAAAAGTAATATCACAAATAGTGATGAAGATATAGATATAAGTGAAAAAAAAGTAAAAGTGAATCAAGCTTCTCTGTCAAAAGTAATTCCTACTGCTGTTTTGGGATTAAAAGATGAAAAAGCGATGACGCCTACTCCTGTTAAAGAAGTAAAATCTCAAAAAGTTAAAAAAGGATTTCCTTTCTTTTATGTGCTAACTATTGGTGGTGGGATAAGTTTGCTTCTTTGCTGTGGTATACTCATCTTTCAGCGCAAGAGAGAGAAAGCGTTGTAAAGATATGAAAAATGAAGAAATACTGACATCATCGGCAGATGAAACACAAAAGATTGCTGAAAATTTTGCATTTACTCTGAGTGCTGGAGATTGTGTTGCACTCCATGGTGATTTAGGAAGTGGAAAAACGACTTTTACACAAGGATTGGCAAAAGGTTTAGGAATTTCTCATCCTATTACTTCTCCAACATTTATTATAATGAGATCTTATCTTCTCAAAGAAAAAAAAGCACTTTTTTACCATGTAGATCTCTATAGAACGCAAGATGAGGCAGATATAAAAGGGATTGGCTTGGATAGTATTTTAAAAGAAAAAAATGCGATTGTTGTTATTGAATGGCCTGAGAAAATGGGAAATATGTTGCCGCTTGAGACAAAACATATTTATTTTGAATTTATGAATGACTCAGAAAGGAAAATACGATTTGAGAATAATTGATGACTCTTGGTATATAAAGCCAAATCGGATATTCGTTCGTATTGCAGCAGGTGGAGTAGTCATTCGAAAAGTGAATGGAATACCTTATATTGCAGTAGTGGCAGAGGAAAGCCACCCAGATGAATACGCACTTCCAAAAGGTGGTGTTGAAAAAGGAGAAACAATAGAGATTGCAGCAAGAAGAGAAATTCATGAAGAAGCAGGCTTTACAGATCTTTCGTTGATTAAATTTTTAGATAAAAAAGAAAGATTAAGTTTTAGCAAAAAGCATTGGAGCGTTACTCATTTTTTTCTTTTTGAAACTTCAGAAATTCATACAATACCTTCAGATAAATTCAAAACATACCATGTTTTTTGGTTTCCATTGATTGAAGCGCCGAATTTATTTTGGAGAGAGCAGAATGAGATTGTAGAAATGGTGAAGGAGCATTATTCATATGCAAAGTAAAGAAATGAAGGCTGTAGAAGTACTTAAAGAAGGAGGAATCATTATTTTTCCAACTGATACTGCTTTTGGAATCGGATGTAGAATTGATAACTCAGAAAGTGTAAGAAGACTTTTTCAAATAAGAGAGAGGCCGCTTCATCAACCTCCCCCTGTGTTAGTAGAATCTATAGCAAAAGCAAAATTGTATGCAGAAATCTCAGATGAGATTAAAAGAAATATTTTAGAGAGATATTGGCCAGGTGCAGTCACAGTAATACTTCCAGTAAATGAAGGTGTAGATCCATTATTGCAAAAAGATAATGGAATAGGGTTAAGAGTGCCAAATAATGATGGTCTTCTTTCCGTCATCGAAAAAGTTGGTGTAGGTATAGTTGGGTGCTCAGCTAATTTCCATGGAAAACTCACTCCATATAGAATAGAGGATCTTGATAATAAGCTTATAGCAAAAGTCGATTTTGTACTTGAGGGTGTTTGTACTCTTAAAAAAGAATCAACCGTTATATCATGCTTGAGTGATAAGTATACTATTGTCCGGCAAGGAGCTGTTAACATAAAAGTATGAAAACATTGATTATTGATACATCAAAAAGTAGTGAGGTAGTTGTCTCTTTACAAGTAGACTCTGAAATGTATCAAGAAAAAGTTGAAAATGCCCCTCATAGTGCACAACAAGTACTCCCTCTTATTGAGAAGCTATTGAAGGATAGAAAGATAGCAAAAGAAGAGCTCACGGAAATTCAAGTGAATTGTGGCCCAGGTTCATTTACAGGTCTTCGAGTTGGTGTATCAATTGCAAATATGTTAGGTACTCTCTTACAAATTCCTATTAATAATAATAAGCCTGGAGAGCCAGTTGAACCTTTCTATGAATAAGCTATACTTAAAAGACTAGACGCATTTTTATGAAAGAATTCCTTGCCCATTATTTTCTTCCTCGACATACCAATCGATATAGAGCCAAGCTTCTTCATCATACTTCTCTTTTTATATTTATTGGTTTACTTTTTTTAAGCAACTATGCAATCTCATATATACAAACTGAATATAAAACAGTTCTTGGAGTTTCATCGAGTATTACAGCGCAAGAACTTCTCGTACTTACAAATTTAAAAAGGGAAGAAAGAGGCCTACCTGCTCTTGTTATGAGCGCAGAACTTTCTCAAGCAGCATCTTTAAAAGCTGCTGATATGTTTGCGAAGAATTATTGGGCACATATTGCTCCTGATGGGACAACTCCTTGGTTTTTTATTCGATCATCCGGTTATGAGTATATTCATGCAGGAGAAAATTTAGCAAGGGGTTTTAGTACTTCAGGTGATGTTGTCAATGCGTGGATGGAAAGTCCAGGGCACCGTGACAATATGCTTTCTTCAAACTATAAAGAAATTGGAT
>JAUPUR010000008.1 GCA_030917445.1 Patescibacteria group bacterium
TGCAAGTCTTCTTTCAATTGTTTGTCCCACAATACGTGGTGTAATTGGATTGTAGTGAGCAGCTCCCATTCCTCTTTCAGGATGAACAACAGCAACAGCAAGGCAGTGATTTGCTACTCCTGTTGCAAATGCATTTTCACCTCTATCTAGATCCCCTGCTGATCGTCTTCCCTGTTTGTCGGTCCCTAGACAATCAATCATATTTTTTCGAGCAAACTCTCTTAAAAAATCCTGCTCTTTCTTTTTTGCCAAGAGATCAAGGCGTTGTGTGAGGCTAACAATCTTTTGTATATATACTTTGGGAAGAAGTTTTCCCCTTTTATAGGCTGCTTCAAGCGAGTCAAGTTGTTTTAAATCCTCCTCAGCTTCTGGGAAATCTGGCATTGATGATTCTTTTCTCATAGTTCTGGGAGATTATAGGATGTGAAGAGGGAAGAGTCAAGGAACTATTTATCGAGAATTGTTTCTTCAATGCTTCTTTTAAATTTCTTAATGTAAAGGAGATATGGTGCAAGACCGAGTGTATTGATGGCAGCTGCTACAAAAAAGAGTGTCTCAAAGCCATATAGTCGAGCGATGAGCCCTCCTAAAAATGAAGCAACAGCCATACTTAAAAAGACAGATGCATCGAGAATTCCCCATTCGAGCGACTCTTTTTTATGATCAAGATGAGAAGAAAAGAGTGAGTTTTTTGCCGGAGTTGCGAGGCCAATTCCCATACCAATAAGTGCATAGAATAGATGAATTTGGATCATAAGTTGTGAGAATGCGAGTCCAACATATGCAACCGTGATGATCGAGACGCCAAAGACCGTGAGGAGAAATTTATATGCGATTGATTTACGAGCTAAATATTTCCCACTAAAGAGCTCAAAGATCACACGAACAATGAGATAAATACTAAATGCGAGAGCAGCTCCATCAACTGTTCCGTCTTCTATCTCTGTTACAAAAATTGCAAAAATAGGTGCGATAAAGTTCCATGCAGACCATATCAGCGTTTCAGCCGTGATATAAGCTCTAATCATCGGGCTTGACGGTGGTGGGAGATGAGTTGGGAAAGATCTACTTCTAAGCATTATCTTAATACTACTGAGTACGTGCTTTTATTGCAAAGCTATTTTTGAGCAAACGATAGATCTTTTTCTTTTAAAGCTTCATGAAGAAGCCTGAGTGCTCTTGGACCAAAACCATGAAGTGCGAGAAGTTCTTCTTCAGAAAGCTTTGTCAGATCTGAAAGAGATTGTATCTTGATGCTATCAAGTGCCCGAAAAGCTGGAGCTCCAATATTTGGAAATTCTTTTGAGTATTTTCCTTTCATTTCTTCAGTTGAGCAGGTTGGACAGACAGGACAATCACTCGTTTTTTTAAATGTGTGACCATTGTCACATAATTTAATTGCCATAAGAAGTGTTGGTTTTTTTCATGTAGTCATAGCTGTTTTTGATGAGAAGTGAGAGTGCTTTTATATCTGCATCTGCGAGTTTATTCAGATAGAGGCATCCAACACTCGTCTTATGCTTACCAATTTTTGTGAGTAAGGGATGATCTTTATTTCCAGCCATTATATAAAGCGTGAGATTTTGTTTGCGAGGGGAGAATCCAACTAGGGGCCAGTCACCTTCCTGACTACTCTTTTCAGATTTGTAGTGATATTTCCCAAACCCTACGATACTTGTCCCCCACATCACAGGCTTTTCGCCTGTGACCTTTTCAAAAAGTTCAAGAAGTGCAAAGCCATCAGCCTTCTTTTCTTCTGGTTCGATAGTACTGAGGAACTCTTTAGGATCTTGGGTCGTAGCTTGTGTCTTGAGTTCTGCCATAAAAGTATTATAGCAAAGGGATTGTTTGCACAGTGACTCAATTCGAACGTAACTTACAAGAGGGGATAATTTTTCAAAATGTGATATTTAACTTTTCCACGAAAAAAGCACCTTGGGGTTATGGAGATTGAAAACCCTAAGTCACTTTCTTCGCCTGCGCATGCAGGAACTGTGCCATAGGCAATCCTTTCTCACCTTACGGTGCTTGTTAAAAACTTCTAGTAGGCGTTTGTACACCCATCACAGAACGTGACAGGTCCAAAAAGCTGATCGCCATTCAAGCCTAGGTCTGAAATAGGCTTGGTTTCGCGGAAATTATCACCACACTGCTTGCAGTGAGTGTAGCTCTTTCCGCATTTCTTACAACTTGAGTTGAGGAACTCCACCTCATTCTCACACGTTGGACACTTCATAACTTTGGACATTTCCATCGCTATGAAACCGACCTTTCCGTACTCAGCGGTACTTATGTTATTGACCTGGGCGTTCTTCTTGCTTGAAGTATCGTGATGCCTCAAGCATAGGAACACGACGTCCATTTGTCGTTACAACGCCAAAACCTCCTTTCTCAAACTTACCCTCTGGAGAGATACCCCATGTAGAGGAGATTTTTTGGATTTGTCCTCCAACTTCCACGTGAGTCGCCTCTCTCACGTCAACATTTGGCTTCATGTTCTGCATGTTCTGAGACATTGTAACCTCCTGTCATTGGCCGTCAGGGCACAATTGCGACTGACTTGGGAGAAATTATAGCTGAAGCTAATGAGGAAATCAAACTATAAGACTTTGGCTTTGTTTTTTACCTAAGAATTATTCCAGTATTTCAAGTACTTTTTGAAGAGTCTCTTCAACTGAGAGATAAGTGTTGTCAATCTTCGTGCTTTTAACAAATGAAATTGTAGACATTTGATCTCCTGCTTCAAGAGTTTTAATTAGACCCTCTTCAGACTTTACTTTTTGAAACAGCTTTCTTGATTCTTCAGTAACTCTTTTTAATAATTCATTTTTATCACAGTAGAGTTGAATGAATTGTACTTCGCCATTATTTTTAACTACTCTATCAAGAAGATTTCGAATAAAATGATCGTCAGCATCCTTTTCATAAACATAGGTAAAGATAATTCCAGGGATATTTTGTTTTGCGGCTTCTTCAAAAATATCTAATCGCATATTTTGACTCAATCTAAAGAATTCTGGAGTGCCGAATTCGAAAACTGACTTGAGAAGATCTATTGTTAAATGATTGTGAAAGAGTTTATAACCAGTTTTTTCTGCAAGAGCTTTTGCAATCGTATATTTACCTGATGCGGGTGGGCCATAAATGACAATAAGTTTCATAAAATAATTATATCAGAGGAAATTGGAGGATTTTCTGAGAGGGGAAATAGTAACTCAAGTTACGGTTTCAGCTCAGTGATGTTAGTAGTCATTATGGCCATGATATAATTGCTGACTATGGAGCGAGAAATACCTGATATTCTTCGAAGACTTGCAAAAGACCTTGAGGATCCAAGAAGAATTGAAAATGTTGAAAAAGCAGAATTAGTTCCTTCTGTAGACCAAAAATTGCTACTTGCTCTCAACAAGCCATATAGTGAAGGGGAAGACATGCATCTTCCTGATGCAGGACAGGTTATGAAATGGCTGCAGCAAGTTATATTGTCTGTTGAGACATCAGATCAGCAAAGTGCAGTATTGGGGCTTTTCTACACCAATCTAGATCCCCTCAGGTTAAATTACACTCGAAGGATTGCTGTTGGAATATTCCCCCGATACAATGACATCCTTGCATATACAGTCAAACCTCATGTAGATACACGGTTATGGAACTCTCAAGGAGAGATCAGAATAAACGATGGTGCAGTTGCAGGGGTTGATCCGTTTTTGTTGCCAAACCCAGAGCCACTAGATCCCGACGGACAGCGCGAATGGAGGCCGGAGCTGGTATTTTTTAATACATCTCCATTTACTCCGGAGCATCCATACAAAACAGAGCTTCGTAAGACAGGTTACTCACTAGCACGTCCTACTTTAAAGGAAAATGTGTTAGAAGAAAATGTCATCCAGAGAGCATTATGGTATGCAAATGAGGGCGAAAAACCACGTCTCTTTACCCAAGATGGATTTAGGAGATTTATAGGCAGAAATCGGAGAGACGCAAGATACGCTGATATCTATAATGCTACAAAAAAAGATTTTCGTGATACTACCGGAAATCCTTTGGCTCGAAGAGGAGCTCCACAGTACAATATTTAAGGAGACTTTGTCTGATCACTTACATAAAAGGTATTTAGCTTCTTTTTTTCGACTTTGTAACCAATAAATTTATTGCGATTAGCCAGCCGATATATGCAAAGCTTAAAAGCTTATTTGGAATTCCAATAAAGGGCGTTACTCCTTTAGGCCATTTTGTTACAAGACCTGGTATCCCTGACTCCAAAGCATTTGTTGCCTCCCCTTGAGACATGAAAATGATATAAATAATTATGGATGGAAATGGGCCTACAAATGCAGAAATGGGTTTGACAGATAAAGATAGAGGTATAAATAGTGGAGAGCAAGTAAAAAGGCCAGAAGCATTTGTTGAAGTGAATAACAATACTGCCACGATAGAAAAGCCTGAAGGTACCTATACAGTACTCTACGGTCGTCACGACAGGGCTCAAGATCCTATGGATATTCCTGAAGATACCACATCACTTATGCTTGAGAGTGGCGGTATTGACTTTGTTGACTTACCTTTATTTGATCTCGCTCAATTACTTCAAGAAAATGAGCAGTATAGACAAATTATGGAAGCCAATGAAGCGCATCAGTTGCCAATTTATCTTTCAGATGCAAGACCGCGAGATGCAGCGCTAGCCATGTATACGTTGAATGAATATTTACCCCTCCTTTCTGCCCTGCCAGGAGCGATGATTGGGCTGAATGCAATTTCAGATGTTGCAGAAAACTCAAGGAGCAAGGACTCACTTCAAAAAAGAAAAGATTTTTATGCTGATTTCCCTCCTGAACAAATACCTGAATTTATTAAAAAAACGCTACAAAATAACCCAACAATGAGTAGGAGAGATCTCTTAAAAACAGGGGGTAAGGTTGCGCTGGGAGCGTGGTTGACCACTCCACTCATAAATCAAAGTCTACAACGTATTTTCTATGGAGACGTAGAAGATCGTCGAGATTCAGAGAGTATAAAATCAATTCACAAAGTAATACATCCCGAAGAAAAGGTACTTGAGGCGATTATTGTTACTGCTAGAAATATTGCAATAGCCCATAAAAATCAAATAATTATGGAAGGAGCAGCGAATAATGCATCTCATATGACTTCTGTATTAGGTGCAGATCATTACGGAATAGAAGATGCCATTGTTGCTACACCCGAGGAAAGAATTGCAAGCCTGCAAGAGATGAAGACTCTATTGAAGGCTGCGTTTAGGGACTCAACTTTTTATTCATATGCTGAACTGAAGCCAATAGAACAGGCAGATGGAAGCGTTATGTACGAGAGAACCATAACGGAAGTTCCTGAACTGAAAGAATTATTGTTGTAATTTTGCAATAGTTCTTTCTTTTGTAACAGCTTAACTGTGGTTTTGAGAAGTAAAATACCCGAGTAGTTAGGTGAGATCTGTAAAAGGATTGTAAGCGACTTCCCAGAAATGACCATCAGGGTCAGCGAAGTATCCTGAGTATCCCCCCCAAAAAACTTCTTGAGGTTTTTTAACTGTTTTTGCACCTACCGCGACTGCCTGCTTAAAAACATCGTCAACTTCTTCTTTTGAAGAGACATTATGAGCGAGAGTAATTCCTCTAAATCCATTCCCCTCTGGACTTACTGTTGCATCTTCTGCTAATTTTTCTTTTGGATATAAAGATAGCCAAGTTCCTTCCATATCAAAGAAAACAACATCTTCACCTTCTTTGTAATTATGGGTTTTAAAACCAAGTCCGTCTCTATAAAATGCAAGTGATTTGTTTAGGTCAGATATTCCAAGTGTTATCAAACTTATTTTTGATTTCATAAAGTCATTATACAGGTTCTATTTATGTACTTAAGGATTTAAAGAAGTGGATATATTGGCCATTCGAATAAGATAGTTGAATTTGGGGAAAAGAAGCTAAATTTATTGGGGTGTAGCATTACTGGCCAGCTCTTCGGATTGCTTCAAGATCAAGCTTTTTCATTGGCATGAAGACAGCGGTTACCGCTTCAGCTTTTTCAGGATCTCGCATCATTTCATCTAAAATTCTTGGTGCTATCTGCCAAGTGACTCCGAATTTGTCTGTACACCAACCACATTGTTCTGCTTCAGGAACAGCAGAGAATTTTTCCCAGAAATAGTCAATTTCTTCTTGTGTTTCACACTCCACAATATATGAAGTTGCGCCGTTAAGCTTGAACTGCTCAACAGGACCACCATTAAGAAACATAAAACTAATTCCATCAAGCTCGCATTCAGCTGTCATAACAGACCCTTCCGGTCTGCCAGATACTTCTTCAGATGCTTTAGGCGATTTTGTGATATCTCCCATTTTTGCACTGTGATCACCTGGTGCAGCATTGAAAGTATCTATATAATACTTTGCTGCCTCTTCACCGTCGTTGTTAGCAAACCAAATACAGGTTATTAATTTACTCATTTTATTTATTCTAGCACATTTTTTAGTGATATCTATGACTTTTGGCAACAGACTTTTTTGATTTATCCACGAAAAAAGCACCGGTCGGTGTGGTCGAAAAACCGGGCTTCTTCGTCTCATTCGCGAACGAATAAGCGATAAAGCGGCGATTCATCGCACTTTAGGGTGCTTTGAGTTACTTTTGTTCTTCCCAGGTGATTCCCAAGAGTTTAGTAGCGCTGTCTTTCAGGCTACTGAGCTTCTGGAGCGAAGCGAGGTTTCGCTGCTCCAGTCGAAGCAAGGCATCACGGTCCTCGGGCGGATATTTCTCCGCAGCGTCCAGACCGAGACTGACATTCAACTGACGGCTCTTTGCCTCATTGTACCAGTTGACGAACCCCGTTGGTGACCAAGCGATGATCTCGAGTTCTGCACGTGTTACCGCTTCACAGAACGTTGTTATCGCTTGTTCAAGCACGTCCATGAATTCGGTTTTCTCTGCCAAGGGAATTTCCTTTCTTGAAGTGAAAAGTTCTCCAGTCTCAAGCCTAAGTAGGACAAGAGACTATTAGAAGGAATTATAGCAAGAAAATGAAGAAAAGTCAAACTATAGGCTCTTTCTCCGAGGGTTAGATAAAGATACTTCTATTTTTTCTTTCCAGTGAGGATGAGGGTATTTGATTGGTCATTGTGAACTCCACCAGTATTTACATTTTTATCACTTATACCTGGTCCATTTTTGATAACATGCACTAATGCCATCCCATGTCCTCGACCTAGTCCATACTCCTCTTTTAACCAAGCAAGGATTTCCCCAGCCTTTGTGTTAGTGCCAAAACCCTTTGTTTTTGCTTCATCAATAAACTGTTGTGGAGTTTTTCCAGTTTTTTCCTCAATGTTATCTAAATATGCTTGAAATGACATTATGTTTGATTATATCTAAAAAAGGTTTTAACCTTCAA
>JAUPUR010000009.1 GCA_030917445.1 Patescibacteria group bacterium
ATGACTATAGAGATGAGTCATCGAAAGATGTAATACGATTTACTATCTCTTCAATTTCGGATGAATATTTACCTCAATCTTTTATAAAACCTCAAAGTTCAAATGATCTTCCTGATGAAATCTTCACAGTTAACTCTGGAGATGTCGAAACTGAATATGTTGAGATTTCTACAGATAAAAAGTTATTAAAAGTTAAAAGTAGCGGAAAATCACAAGTTAGACTAAATATTGCTTATTTTCCGGCATGGGAAATCGTACTTGATGGTAAGAAGATAAAACCTGATGTGCAAAATGGTTTGTATATCGTAGAGCTTGAAAATGGAGATCACACTATTGATATCAATTATCGACAAACATTCATAGAAAATGTGGGTACGGCAATCAGTTTTATTAGCTTTCTTCTCCTTGTTCTTGGTATAATTAAGGTGTGGAAGAGAAAATTACTATGAAGTCAAAATTACCTGAATTATCAATATTTTTTCCATTTTGGAATGAAGAAAAAAATATCGAAGCAGTTACTTTGAAAGCCCTTGAAATTACACCAAAAGTTGCAGATAAATGGGAAATTTTACTTATCGATGATGGTTCATCTGATAAAACACTTCAAATTGCACAAAAGCTGGAAAATGAACATAAGAATGTTCGTACAATTTCACATATTCCAAACAGAGGATACGGTGCTGCACTGAAGTCTGGATTTGAACACAGTAAATATCGATATATAGTTTTTACTGATGGTGATCTGCAGTTTGATTTTTCCCAAGTCGAGCGGTTTGTAGAAAAAATTGAAGATGCTGATATTGTGATCGGTTATAGGGAAAAAAGAAGAGATCCATTTAAGAGAAATATCTTTGCAACTTTGTTAAAAATTTGGGATTTTGTATTCTTTCACTTTTTTTATAAGGATATTGACTGCGGATTTAAGATGTTTAAAAAAGATAATCTTGACAAAATTATGCCTTTAAGGTCTGAGGGAGCAATGATAACGACAGAGATATTGGCCAAAGCAAAAGCTAAAAATTTAAAAATAAAAGAAGTGGGTGTAACGCATCTTCCGAGGAAATATGGCGAGCAAAGTGGTGGAAATCCATCAGTTATTATAAGAGCAATGCTTGAAACATTTATTCTCTTCTGGGATATTCGTTACAAGAGATTTTAAATATTTCTTTATGCAAGAGATTGACGTAGCAACTATCAAAAAACGCTCGATAACAGGCGTAATGTCTCTTGTTTCTCGTACCTTTTTTATACAAGTCATTAGTCAAGTTGTTACTTTCCTTCTTACTGTTTATCTCTCTCCAACAGACTATGGAGTCTTTTTTCTAGTTTCGACAGTTATTGTTTTTCTGACATATTTCTCTGATATCGGACTTGCTGCTGCTCTCATTCAAAAAAAAGATGAAATAACTGAGAATGATCTTAAAACAACTTTTACTATTCAACAGTCACTGGTACTTTTCATGGTCATTATTGGCCTTGCTCTGACTCCAGTCATTTCGTCACTCTATGATCTTGAAAGAGAAGGAATACTTTTGTACCAAGCACTCATAATTGCATTCTTTTTATCATCACTTAAAACAATTCCATCGATTCTTCTTGAAAGAAATCTAAAATTTCAAAAATTAGTTATTCCAGAAATAGTTGAAACACTTGTTTTCAACGTCTTGATTCTTGTTTTGGCAATTAAAGGATTTGGAATTATGAGTTTTACTTACTCAGTTATTGCTCGCGGATTGGTAGGCGTCATTGCTCTTTATATAATTGCACCTTGGAAGATAAAAATAGGTTTTAATAAAGAGTCGGCATCGCGGTTACTATCTTTTGGATTGCCATTTCAAGCAAATTCTTTACTGGCATTAATTAAAGATAATCTCTTTTTTCTGTATCTCGGAGCTGTTTTGCCCAAACCTGCACTTGGATATATCGGAGTTGCACAAAAATGGGCTTACATTCCACTCAGATTGATCATGGACAATCTCATTCGTATTACATTTCCATCATTCTCAAGACTTGCAGGAAATCCAGAATACTTAGCGAAAGCGATTGAAAAAACACTTTTTTCTACAATGGTTTTCATTTTCCCAAGTTTGACAGGTATGGTTTTGTTGATGCCTCATTTTATCAATATATTCCCTAAATACGAGAAATGGGAACCTGCACTCTTCGCACTCTTCTTTTTTGCAATTAATGCTGCACTTTCTTCAATAACAACTCCATTGACAAATGCACTTAATGCTATTGGTAAGATAAAAATCACACTCAAACTCATGGTATTTTGGACCGGGGCAACTTGGATATTAACTCCAATACTGATAACAATTTATGGATTTAATGGTGTTGCTATTGCATCAGCACTTGTGTCACTTAGTGTCTTTGGAGTTGTTTGGTTGGTTAAAAAGGATATTCCATTTTTACTTCTTCCACAATTTATGCCGCCATTTATTGCAACTTTGGCAATGGGTATAGTACTTTACATTGTTGCAGATTTGATAGTAGTTGATTTCTTGACTCTTTTTATCGCAATAATTATTAGCGGAGCAGTCTACATCCTAACACTATATCTTATTGCTGCAAAACAGATTAGATCTGATATACAATTAATTAGAGATAACTTAAAACGATAATGAATAAACTATCTGTCGTCATAACAGCATACAACGAAGAGAATCATATTGAGGAATGTTTGAAGTCTGTTGGGTTTGCAGATGAAATAATTGTCATTGATAACTCTTCAACAGATAAAACAGTTGAAATTGCAAAGAAATTCACTAAAAAAATATTTACTCAAGCAAATGATCCATTAAATATTGATATGCAAAAGAATTTTGGTTTTGGCAAGGCGACCAATGAGTGGATCCTTTCATTAGATGCAGATGAGAGGGTAGATAAAGAACTAGCAAAAGAAATTAAGCTTGCAATTCAAAACTCTGTTTTTAATGCGTATAAGTTGCCTCGAAAAAATATAATTTTTGGAAAATGGATTGAGCATTCATTTTTGTGGCCGGATCATCAGACCCGCCTTTTTAGAAAAGGAAAGGGTAAATATATGCATGGAGAAGTACACCAGCAACTAGCTGTAGAAGGTCCAGTGGGGGTTTTACTTCAGCCTTTACTTCATGAGAATTATCAATCTATCTCTCAATATCTACAGAAGATGGATAGGTATACGGAGAATGAAGCGATACATCTTGTAAAAAAGAATACACATTTCCATAGAATGGATGCACTGAGACTACCCGTGAGAGATTTTCTTAAGACCTTCTTCCTTCAAGAGGGATATAAAGATGGAATTCATGGATTGGTTATAAGTATTCTTCAGTCATTTTATATGTTTCTTGTCTGGGCAAAGGTATGGGAGAAGCAGGGATTTGTTCAGACAGTAGATAACAAGAAATTTTTAGCAGATATTTTTGCAGAAGGAGAGAAATTGTATTCAGAAGTAACGTATTGGTTTCTCACTCACCTTATAGAATCTACAGTGAATCCACTCAAGCAAACAAAACTTCGTATTCAAAGAAAAATTGCTAAAAAGGTATCAGAAAGGGCTGAATGAAACATATTGCTATATCACTTTTAGACTATAAAGGACAAGAAAAAACTTTAAACTGTCTACGTTCAATTGACAAGCTTAACTTAAAAGATATTTCACTTACTGTAATAGTGGTGGATAATTATAAAGAAGGTACATTTTCATTTGGAAAGGAGAAGTATAAAAAATTTACTCCAATTCTTATCAAAAATAAAAAAAGTTTAGGTTTTGCAGGAGGACAAAATGTAGGCATACATGAGGCTCTGAAAAGGGGAGCAGAGTACATAGTAATACTCAACAATGACACTTATCTTGATGAGAATCTTCTACAAGAGCTTATGATTGCACAAGAAGCTGATAAAACACGAGGTGCAATTGTCCCTAAAATTTATTTCCAGCCAGGTCAAGAATTTCATAAAGCTAAATACACAGAGAAAGATCTAGGTAAAGTAATTTGGTATGCAGGAGGACATATTGATTGGGCAAATGTCTATGGTATCCATGAGGGTGTAGATGAAGTTGATAAGGGACAGTTTGAAAAATCAAAAAAAGTGGATCTTCTGACAGGATGTTGTGTTATGATTGCTGCTGAAGTTTTCAAAAACGTTGGTGTATTCGATGAAAAATACTTCCTTTATTTTGAAGATGCTGATCTCAATATGAGAATTAAAAAGGCAGGTTATTCAATATATTTTCATCCGAAAGCACTATTGTGGCATTATAATGCTGCATCTACAGGTGGATCTGGTTCATCACAGCAAGATTATTTTTTTAGTAGAAATAGAATGCTCTTTGGTATGAAGTATGCTTCACGTCGAACACAAATTGCCCTTTTTAGAGAAGCAATAACATTGTTGAAGACTGGCCGAGAATGGCAAAAAAAAGGTATAAAAGATTTTTTCCTCCGTAAATTTGGTAGTGGGAGTTATGAAGTATGAGTAAAATTTCAGCTGTAATTATTGCGAAGAACGAGGAGTCAATGATTGAGGATGC
>JAUPUR010000053.1 GCA_030917445.1 Patescibacteria group bacterium
CCAACTACTCCTCCAGAGGTAACAACTACCCCTGAACCTTCAGTGGCTGAGTCTCCCACTGATATTTCATCACTTTTTGATAAATATAGTGGTGAATATAGTATCGACAGCTCACTTTTGAAAAAAATTGCACAATGTGAATCAGGATTTAATCCAGACGCACAAAATGGTGACTATAGAGGAATGTTTCAGTTTGCATCAAATACATGGGTTTCTGTTCGAACTCTGATGGGACATGACTCACATACTGATTTACGTACAAATCCTGAGGAGGCGATCAAAACTGCAGCATTCATGATATCTCGTGGTCAACAAAACGCATGGAAAAACTGTCTTTAGATTCTTTTTCTAGCTTTATGTCTTTCAAGAAATCCTGCCACTGTCACATCATAAGGTAATCGCTTATCCTCTGGGAGATCCACACCTAAACGCCTTGCTGAGGATCGAATACCTGAAGTAAGCAGGCCCACATAAGTTTCTGCCTGCTCTGGATCAAAACCATTATCAAGCGCAAGTCTTCGTACTTCACTCGCTATTTGTGTCATACTCACTTCCTGGTTTGCGAACTCTTCCAGGTAACCCATGATATCTGCAGCATCAAGATTTCCTTCGTCTTCTTGATATACACCACTTCCCATTTGTGCTTCGATAACAAGACCTTCACCATGATCCGCAATAAATGCTGCTACCATGTCGAGTGAAGAAGGCTTTTCTCCTCGAACCATGGTAAGACGATGTCCTGTAAGTTCGGGATGTGCATCGGGAAGGACAACAACCTCAGCTCTTTGTGGTCTGTATCGTACTCTTTCTGACATGCAGAGAATTATAAGGAAATTTAAAAAAATTGCAAGAAAGGATGATCATCCTTCCCAAGGAGTCATTAATTGAAGATAATTTCCATCAGGATCTGCAAATGTTGCAATCCACATACCGTTCATGCCTTCCATTTCATAAAGCTCTTTCACTACAGTGATATTCTCGATCTTTGATATTCTTTCGTACTCCTGATTAATTTCAGATGTTTCTAAATTGAGAATAATTCTTTGAGGCTCCTTTGCTTTTCCAGTTATCTCTGAATGTTCTCCAATATTAATAAAATTACCACCGACCTGCCAACCCCACCAATTCCCATCCTGCATATCAGCTTCCTTTGCAAAAAAATTTGCATAAAAAGAAGCCAATACCTCTGGCTGAGAAGACCCGATCATAATTGAGTTGAAATTCAACATAAAGTTACTATACCACTTATCCTTTCATATAGGAATGAGACAACTGACGATAATACTTGGACCTCATTGCAAAAATTGTGAGAATAAAACCAATCACTCCTGTAACAGTGAAGACAAGAGCAATTCCACGTGCCTCACCGGTCCCGAACCAAGAACCAATGAGATCTGCGCCACTTCCTGTACTCATAAATGGAATAAAGAAAAATTGCGTAATTGGGCCAATAAGAAAAGCTGTCAAAGGTGAAGCTGACTGTTCAATACTTTGAGCAAACCCAAAAACTCTCCCTTGACGCTCTTTTGGAACTACTTTCTGAATAATTGTTTGTTCAGATGCTTCAATAAATGGCACTAAAATTAAGTATAAAAACATTCCGATCATCATAGGAATAATTGAGGTTGGAATCACAAAAACACTGGAGATCCCCCAAATCGCAATATTGGCAAGAAAAAGTGATTTCAAAGGATTTTTGCCCAAACCCCACTTTGCGATAAACAACCCACCAATAATGAATGCTGTACTGAGTACTCCCCAGATGATTCCCCAAACCTCAACCGAGACCAAATTAAGTCCGTAAGCATCCATCAACGCCATAAAGACGCCACCTAAAAGATTGTTAATTAAATTAAATGCAATAAGTGCCCCAAGACCAGGGATAAGGCCAATAACACTTATTGTTCCTTTTATCTCATGAATATCAAGAAACTTAATCTTCTTTCCCTCATCATGAACCACTACTTTCTCTGGAATCGAAACAAAATATAAATGAACAAGAGCACCTACAGTAAATATGATTGAGAGAAGTAACACATCATACATGCCTGATCTGCCCACAAGAAGACCACTAATAACAGAGGTCACTAAAAAAGATATTCCAAAGACAGTTCCAGAAAGTCCGTTTGCCTTATCATGTCTGTCTTCAGGAACAAGAAAAGTAATCGCAGTTGGGAGAGCAATACCGCGAATATTTCCTGCGATTATTCCAACAAAAAGAGTGAGAATAAATATCCAAAGCACTGGACTCGTTATATCTTTAAAAGCTTCCTGAGGAACTGAGAGATAAATGATATAGGAAAGGACAAAAGACACGAGGGTAACGAGGCTTGAGACCATCATAATTGTTTTTTTCTTATGATGGTCAACAAGACTTCCAAACCAGATACCTGTCAAAGCTGTCGCTGCAACATAAATTCCAGAAATAATACCTGTAGCAAGAACAGACCTTGTTTGAAGGTAGATATAAAATGTAATAGCAAACCAGACAGTAAAGTTTACTATCGATGAAATGAGGTTGTTAGCAAGTAAGTGATAAAAAGCTTTCATTGTGTGATTATACAGAGCCTGATGGCCGGATGACAACTCAGCCGGCCAAAGAAAAGTACCCTATTCTTTTGGGAGATCAAACTCAAGCATCCATTTGACTCCAAATTTGTCTGTAAGACTTCCCATTGTTCCAAAAAATGCATCCTCAATTGGCATGTTTACCGTTCCTCCATCTGTGAGTTTGTGAAAAAGTGTTTCAAGTTCTGCCTTTGAATCGCAAATAATTGTGTTGTAAACACCCTCTCCCATATCGGCCTTTTGGCCAGTGAGCATCGTGTCTGACGCCATAACAACGAGCTGATCTCCAACAGTAATTGCTGCATGCATAACACGATCTTTCATTTCAGGCATTTTATCAGCCATTGGAGAATCTCCCACGGTCATAAGATCAAGTTTTCCTTCAAAACATTCCCTATAAAAAGTCATAACTTCACGACAGTTTCCATCAAAAAATAAATATGGTGTAATTTGTTTCATATAATCACCTCCTTTTTTCAAACAGAAGTTTTTCCGTTTGCTTATTTTTGTACGTAATGTGGATCCATGTAAAACACTTCCCAAATATGGCCATCAAGATCTTCAAATGATCTTCCATACATAAATCCATAGTCTTCAGCCGGTCGTGCTTCTATCCCACCTGCTTCTAAAACTTTTTCTATCATCTCATCAACTTTTTCCTTACTTTCCATATCAAGCGCTACTAATACTTCAGTTGCAGTATGTGCATCAACGATTTGTTTTTTTGTAAAGTCTTTGATCTTTTCATACGTCAATAACATTGCATATGAGTGATCTCCCAAAACAAGTGCTGCAGCTGTCTCATCTGTAAACTGTGAATTGAAAGAATACCCTAATTTTTCCCAAAAAAGTTTTGTTTTTACTAAATCTTTCACAGGTAAATTCACAAACATGTTTTTATGCATTTATTCCACCTCCTTCCTTTTTATATTCTTATGCTCCTCTTTTAACATTGCCTCAAGTCTGTCAAATTGTTCTTCCCATAACTTTCGATATTTCTTGATCCACTGATTGATTTCTCTGAGAGGTTCAGATCTCAAAGTATAAATCCTTTTTTGTGCTTCTGGTCTTACTTCGACAAGGCCAGCATCTGCTAATACTTTTAAGTGTTTTGAGACTTGAGGTTGATTAAGTCTGAGCGTGTCTACGATTTCATTTACGGAGCGGGGGTTGTCTCTGAGTAATTCGACTATATGAAGTCTGTGTGGTTCTGCAAGTGCTGCAAAAGTCTGTGAATTCATTCACACAATATACGACATTTGTATATTCCTGTCAAGGAATATATGGACCTATTTCATGAGAATGTTCCCAAGCTTATCAAAAGCAGTTGACCATCCTTGAGAATGACTTTCATGTGTCCAGTTATTCTTTTTGTCGCTTTCAGTTGGGTAAAGACTAAATCCAGAATGAATCAGTGTCAACATAGTTTCTTCCTCTGAAACCTTGCTAAAAAGAAAAGAAACTTCTGTCTCTTCTTCAGAACCGTCCCATTTCCATGAGTACACAAGCTTAGTCGGTTTTTCAATAACTTTGTAGATTCCCCGCACAGTTACAACTTCTCCCGTTTCATCATATTTCATTGCGATGGCGTATTTACCTCCGACTCTCAAATCAACTTCAACGTGAGGATTGGTCATTCCTTGTGGTGAGTGCCACTTGAGGAGATCTTCTTTTTTTGTAAACGCATCCCAAAGTCGCTCAATCTGTGTGGGAAAATAACGAGTAAGAATTACTTGTTTTTTTTGCTCTTCCATATTATTTATCAAACGAGAGTGCTTCTTTTATCAACTCAGTAAGTTCTTGCTTTTTGACTTTATCTCCTTCAAAAAAATCGATCGATCTATGTGCTTTGGAGTCAAGGCCTGCGTTTATAAGTTTGTTTTTATCAGTGAGAAGAGCTCCTTTGAAAAAATTTATTTTGACATGATCCTTAAAAGCACTGATGGCACAGATCATTTTTTTATGGACAAAGACAGGCACCTCCCATTTCCATTCTTCAATGATCTTAGGATCTGCACTGTTGATACACTCTCGTAAATCTTTGAGAATAGAGGATTTCCACTCTATTTGTGAGGATATATATGAATCAACGTTAGTATTCATGACGGATAAATGTGGATGTATTTTGCC
>JAUPUR010000054.1 GCA_030917445.1 Patescibacteria group bacterium
CATATTAAGCCCACAGAGGGAATTGAGATTCTTGAATTATTTTCTGCGTTTAAAAATATTTACGCGATTGGTTCTGGTATTGCTTCCGGACTTGGATATAAAGCAAATACAAAAACAGCACTCACTATGGTTGCATACGATGAAATTATCAAACTTACTAAAAAAATGAATCTTCATCTGTCAGAGAACAGTACATTTGGAACACTTGGAGACCTTCTGCTTACATGCAATAGTGAAGAGAGTAGAAATTTTAAATTTGGAAAACTTCTCGCACAAGAAACAGTCGAAAGAAGTCTTATACATATAAATAGTACAGTCGAAGGGTACAATACTCTACGCTCAATCTCATTCTTTGAAAATAAATATAATTGTTCACTACCCTTTGCGAAATTCATTCACTCAGTTGTCATCGAGAACAATTCTAAAAATTTAAAAGAAAATTTTCTCAATTATTTCACTCTAATAAATTAATACTTGTCATATTCATTACTTATAGTACAATGCAAAAATTATGACTATTTATGATATTCAGAAGAAGATTGTCCATTTTAGAGATCAAAGAGATTGGAAAAAGTTTCATAATCCAAAAGATTTAGCTATTTCTCTTCAACTTGAAGCATCAGAAGTGCTTGAACATTTTCAATGGAAAAATAATGATGAAATCCAAGAACATATCAAAAAAAATAAAAAAGAAATTGGTGAAGAACTTGCAGATACCTTATATTGGATACTCCTGATGTGCCATGATTTTGAAATTGATATTGAAACAACGTTTGATAAAAAAATGAAACAAAATTCAAAAAAATACCCAGTATCAAAAGCAAAAGGAAAACATAGTAAATATACAGAATATTTAAAGAAATAATATTTAATTTATAAAATCATGTTTCAAGCATTTCTCTCATTTTTTAAAGAAAAGAAAAATTTTCCTCTCATCGGTGTTATACTATTTCTCCTCGTGTCGACACTATACTTTATCTATGCATTAGGATTTATTTCATTCCCAAAATCTGAAAAGAACGATGACAGTAAAAGAGAAATAATCACACCTACTCCTCTACCGACAGTCACTCCTGAAAACGAATTTATTGAAGTAGAGAAACCTACCCCTACAAAAAAAATTACATCTAGTCATTTTAAATCTACGCCAACTCCAACTAAATCATTGCCTACTAATACTCCTACACCAACAAGCACACCTCAACCTACTGCAACACATACACCAACCCCCACCCTAACACCAACATCAGGTCCAACGCACACACCTACTCCAACTAGTACACCAACTGAGACTCCCACACCTACTCCATAATGCTATAATATCGACTTATGAAAAATTCTACTCAACGACTGGATAAATTCCTTTCGAACGCTGGAATTGCATCAAGAAGAAATATTAAAAAACTTTTAAAAAGTCATATTCTTACTGTGAATGGTGAAAGAATTAGAGAATCTGGATTCCGCATCGATCCCATAAAAGACATTCTTCTTCTTAATGGGAATGCAATCACTCAACCACAATTTGAATATTTTATATTAAACAAACCGAAAGGAGTTATCTCCACGACTTCAGATGAGAGAGGTAGGAGAAATGTCACTTCCTTTATCCAAACAAAGCTAAGACTTTACCCAGTTGGTCGTCTTGATAAAGATACGACTGGACTTATATTGCTCACAAATAATGGAGAACTTACACATAAACTTATTCATCCTAAATATCACGTTCCCAAAATATATCTTCTAAAAATTAAGGGGGTTGTATTACAACATAAAATAGACATGTTTAAAAATGGTGTAATTCTTGAAGATGGTATTACTTCACCCGCAATTGTAAAAATTGTAGAAGAAAACAATACTTCTACAGTCCTTCAGGTCACTCTCTTTGAAGGAAAAAACAGACAAATAAGAAGAATGTGTGAAAAGCTTGAATTAGATCTACTTGAATTAAGTAGAGTGGCATTTGGAGAAATTAAAATTGATAACTTAAAAGATGGTGAATATAGAAAGTTATCTCAAGATGAAGTTCAATTGCTAGAAAAAGCTGTAGAGAGATAACTATCCATTTAATTTTATATTGAGTATAATACATAAATGATAAGACTATTCCTCGATATTGAGACTATCCCTTCAGCTGAAGATAAAAAAAATGATTTTCTCGAGATCCTCAAAAATAAAAATGGAAATAGTGAAAAATCAGATGAAGAACTTTTTACGTCAATGTCATTTGACGGTGCATTTGGAAGAATTTGCTGTATTGGGTATATTAAAGAAGATGAAAGAGGAATTATTGAAGAAAAAAGTTTGATTGGGAATGAAAAAGAAATGCTACAGCAATTTTGGAAAGCTGCTAATAATGTAGAGAGATTTGTTGGGCATAACATTTATGAATTTGATATGCCTTTTATCTATAAAAGATCTCGAATAAATGGTGTTTTCCCCCGAATGGATCTCAGTTTTGCACGATATCGATCAACTCCATTTTTTGACACAATGAAAGAATGGGACCTATGGGGAGATCCAAGAAAGACAGTAAAACTTGATACCCTTGCTAAAATCTTTGATCTAAAATCGTCTAAAGATGAAATGGATGGGTCTATGGTTTGGCAATATTACCAAGATGGAAGAATTGAAGAAATTTCAAAATACTGTATGAAAGACGTTATTCTAACTAGGCAAGTTTATTATAAAATGTTTTGTAAAGAGCTTCCGTCTGATGAAACAAATGAACAATCTTCCTTCTGACATAAATATACGCCCACTTTCGTATATAATTACAATTCCCACTCCAACAGCAATTAATGAATCAATTGTAAAAATAAAAAAGAAATTTAATCTTTTTCATGATCAAAAAATCACTCATCCACAAGGTATCATTTCTTTAAATACTGCACATATTACTCTTAAAAGACGATTTTATTTACAACAAGAAAGTACTGAGGACGACATAATTAAGACCCTTAGAAAAATTACATTCGATCCCATTTATATTACTGCCTCTACACTCAGTATTTATCAAACAGAAGAACAAGGGAATGTCCTTGTTGTGCTTGTCGATAACAATGATGAATTAAAACGATTACATAAAAGTGTTCTCACATCACTTCTACCTTTTATCACAAGAGATGATGTCTTTTCTGGAGAGAACTACACTCCCCACATCTCTGTTCTCTATAAGCTTTCAGATAGCAAAATTCATGAAGGAATCTCTATTTCAGAAAAAGAAATACTTCCGCTTTCATTTACAATTGATTCTTTTCAACTTTTGAAAAATATAAAAGGCGTTATGAAAGAAAGAGAAATTATCTACACACACTTTGTCAAAGAACACTAAATTTCATTTCAGCAATCAAATTCAACAAGTGACAATCTGGCGGCAGCTAATGTATACGAAAATCATTGAATAAGGTATAATCTTTCAACAAATGGATCTACCGAAAAAGTTTATCATTGCCAGTATTTTGCCTTATAAACAATCAGAAGAAGAAGCATTTCTAGATTTAAAGGAATTAAAAGACCTCGTCGATGCATACGGTGGAGAAGTAATCGAATATGTACTTCAAAAGAGAGAAGTTCATTCTAAAGGACACTATCTTGGAAAAGGTAAGGTAGAAGAAATTTCTGAACTTATTAAATCTACTGATGCTGATGGTGTAATTCTCAATGCAATTGTAAAATCAAATCAACTTTTTGAAATGAAAAAGATTTTCCAAGAAAGTAACCCAAAAATTGAAGTTTGGGATAGAGTTCAACTTATTCTTCAAATATTCTCAAAACATGCTCAAACTACCGAGGCTAGGCTTCAGATCGATCTCGCTGCGATGGAACATATGGGTCCAAGAATATATGGAATGGGATTTGTACTATCACGACAAACTGGTGGGATTGGTACGCGAGGAATTGGAGAAACAAATACTGAGTTGATGAAAAGACACTGGAGATCTCAAAAGAAAAAAATTGAAGAGAAGTTGAATAAATTGAAAGAAGAACGAGAAAGGCAGCTAGAAAGAAGAGTTAAAGTCGGTATTAAAACAGTGTCTATAATTGGTTATACAAATGCTGGTAAAACATCTCTCTTTAATATAATTACTGGGAAAAACAAACTCGTTGAAAATGCACTTTTTGCAACATTAGATAGCATTGTAGGTAAAGTTTACTTACCGACTTCAAAAGAAGAAATTCTTCTTTCAGATACGATTGGTTTTATCAAAAATCTACCTGCCTCACTGATAGAAGCTTTTCGCTCTACTCTTCTTGAATCTCTTCATGCAGACTTACTCCTCCATGTTATTGATTCCTCAGATTCTGATTCCATGAGAAAAATTGAAACTGTAGAGAAAGTTCTGTTTGCATTGCAAGTAGAGAAAAAGCCAAGAATGTACGTCTTTAATAAAATTGATTCTATAGACGATGAGAAAATCAAACTCTTTTCTGATGAATATGAAGAATACTCTCCCCATTTTATCTCTGTAAAAAATAACATAGGAATAGATATCCTTTTACAAGACATAGATAATTATCTTCATACTAAAAAATAAATACTTCTATTACTATGTATAAAAATACAAGAACTCTCTGTTTTCTCATTGATCATGATCAAATTCTTTTAACTGAAACCGTTTTCTCATCAAAAATTCGGAGATTTACCGGAATAGGTGGAGATGTAAAGTTAGAAAAAAATATTGTTCATGAAACAATCAAGTACCTCTTTAAAGATATTCGTGTAACTGTTTATCCACATGATTTAGAAAAAGTTGCTCTCATTCATAAAATCTCAAGGAACGAAAAATCTGAAATAATAGCAGATGAAACAATTCACGTTTTTACATGTAATCGATGGCAAGGTGATATTAAAGCTACTCCAGGAATCAAACCTTCCTGGCATGTAATTCAAACTGTCCCCTTCTCAGAAATGCTGGAGTCAGAAGAAAAATGGCTTTCTTATATACTTGAAGGTGAAAAAATTTTAGTAGAGATTGTAGAAAAAAGAACAAATCCAGAAGGAGATTTTACTTTAATAAATGTTGCGATTAGAAGTATGTACTCTTAATTTCATGCCAGTGACTCCTCATGATGATAACTGCTTTTAATCTTTGTATAAACAAGAACAAAACAAATACAGCTCAATATCGCACCAAGTATAAATGGTAAAGGAATTCCGAATGTGGCGATAAAACCACCCAAAATGGGGCCAATTATTGTTCCAAGGCTAATATATGACGAATTTAATCCTAATATAGTTCCCTGAGATTTGGCATCTACCTCCTTTGAAAGTAATGACTGTACAACTGGAAGGAAGAAAGAATTTCCGATACCAAATGCAACTGATATAACAATGAATGAAGTAACATCTCTTGACACATACATACCAATAAAAGATAGTGTTCCAAGTATAAAACTAAAAAGTAAACCATTTTTTTCTCCATATTTTCTAACAACTCTAGGAATAATAAGACCTTGTGCAACAAGTCCAACTATTCCATAAATTGTATAAATGACTGAAATTGTATTTGCAGACAATTCTAATATTTTTACTGCAAATGGTTGAAACGTGAAAATAAATAACCCAAAAGCTATGTTATAAATAAGTGAGAGTAAAAGTGTCATCCCGGTTGCTTTATCTGCAACAGCAGTTACTAACTTTTTAAAATCAAAGACATTTCTTAAATTAACATGCCCACCCATATGCTTATTTGTTTCTGGAAGGAAAAAGTAGGTTATAAAAACAGTAATCAAAGAAACGACTCCCGCAATAATAAATGGCACGTTCTCTCCATATCTCAATGTCACAGCAGAGATCGCAGGACCAAAAACAAAACCAAAGCCAAATGCAGCACCAATTATTCCAAAGCCTTTCGCTCTTTCTTTATCAGATGTAGTATCAGAAATGACTGCAGACGCAACTGGTATATTTCCAGCAGTTATCCCATCTAAGGCACGAGCTAAAAAGAGAAAAAACGCACTAGGTGCAAATGCTGCCATAAAGAAAGAAACTGCAGTACCAAAAATTGATGAGATCAAAAGGGGTCGTCTCCCAAATTTATCTGAAAGACGTCCAATGATCGGAGTTGAGATAAATTGGAATATTGAGAAAATAGCAAAGAGCAATCCATTCTCAAAATCAGTTAATCCATATTTTAGTGAATATGAATATAAAATTGGAATTATAATTCCGTATCCAAGTGAATTAATAACAGCAATCAGAGCAATGATCAATAAACTACGATTATTTTTGAACATAGGGAATTAATTTTAACAATATTAAGCAAAGAAAACTAGACTCTGTTCTTTGAAAGAAAAGCTCCGTACAATTCCAAATTTTTTAAAATTTCTAAACTTTTTTCGATATACCTGCATAGTGTATAATTACCTTTCATGCAAAAAGATTACGTTCAACGAGTAGCTGTCTCAGCACTTATCAAAAACAAAGAAAATGAATTTCTTGTTGTTAAAAGATCAGGACATGACTCACACCCGAATACATGGGAGATGCCTGGAGGAGCAATTGACTATGGTGAGACACCAGAAAGTGGTTTGAAAAGGGAAGTCAAAGAGGAAACAGGTCTTTCAATAAATATCATCCGACCAGTAAGTACTACTTCTTTATTTTCTGAAAGAAATCCTGACATGCAGATTGTACGAATCTCGTTTCTTTGCGAATTAACAAATGAGTACCAAGATTTATTACTCAGTGCAGAGCACTCTGCATATAAATGGGTAGTTTCCATTCAAGATATAGAAGACACCAATATTTCAGATTTTCTTAGTCAAACAATAACTGAATTATCTCAGTAGTCTTTACTGCATTCCTACTTGATCTATTTTTGGAAAATGCGTCTTAATTTCATTCCAAAACTTTTCTGATAAATTCACAGAATATTTACTAAATCCGACACTTTCTGACTTTCCACAGAGCATATTCTCATATCGTCTCACTATTCTTAGAACCTTCTCGCCTTCAGTATTAAATTCATCTTTAAAAGAAGCCGGATCAGTAACGAAGTTATCATGGAGCTTTTTAAAAGTAACAAAAAGCTCATGGTTGTATTCAAGCATCTCTTCAACAGCTTTTTTATATTTAGTCATTATTCTTCAGGTTCTGGAGGGAGAAATTCTTCACCATTTGGTTCTGCTTGAGGGTACTCACTTGGTTTTAGCCAATACACATAAGGACAACCAGTTGCTTTTCTCGCTTCCTTATCCCATCCTGCACTAGAACATTTTTTCATTTTTTTTCCAGCATTCGTTGTAAAAAGTACAAGTTTTTTCCCACATTCTGGACAATCCTCATCAAGATTCTCAGTTGATCCATTTATCCATTCTACAAAATCACAACCAGTTGCTTTTTTTGCCTCTTTATCCCATCCTCCAGTAGAGCACTTTTTCATCTTTTTTCCAAATCGAGTCGTAGTAAGTATGAGTGGTGATTGACACTTTGGACACTTTTCTTCAAGCTCTACCGGCTTAATTTCAAGCCACTTTACATAGTCACAGCCAATAGTGGATTTTGTTGCAGGATCCCACGAAGATGTCGAACATCTTTGCAACTCGCGTCCTGTTGCAGTTGTCACAACATCGCTGAGTGGTTGTCCGCATTTAGGGCATGACTCATTCATCTTTTTATCCATATAGGTATTTATCCTAATTCATTTACTTATTGCTCGTCAAGAACTAATATATTTCGTATTTCTCAAGCAGCTTTTTATTCCCGTCAATTTGATATGTAAGGAGATCTTTATACAACCCAGGTTTTTGTGAAAGCTCTTGAGGCTTGCCGATATCTACAATTGTACCCTGATCAAGAACAATTATTTTATCAACATTTTGAATCGTTGAAAATCTATGTGCAATAATTATGACCAATTTATTTTTCATAAGATTTTCAAGCGCGTCCTGAACATCTTTTTCAGATTTTGCGTCCAGTGAAGAAGTTGCTTCATCAAGGATAAGAATTGGGGCATTTTTAAGAATTGCTCTTGCAATCTGAATTCTTTGTTTTTGGCCTCCTGATAATCGTACTCCTCTTTCTCCAACCTCACTATCTAATTTCTTAGGAAGTTTCATGACAAAATCGTACGCATTTGCAAGCTTTAGTGCTTGAATTACCTCTTTCTCAGTTGCGTCATATTTACCATAGGAAACATTTTCTCTAATTGTAGAAGAGAACAACTCATTATCTTGAAATACAAGTGATATATTTTGTCGAATTATTTGATGATCGAGATCTGTGTACTTTTTATCTTTTAGATAAATTTCTCCACTTGTTGAATCATAAAATTTCAAGATGAGATTAATAATTGTAGACTTACCGGCACCACTATGCCCAACTAAAGCAACTGCTTCATTTCGTTTAATTTCAAAACTAACTTTATCTAATACTTTATGAGACTCATCATAATGAAAAGAAACATTGTCAAATCTAATTTCAGGGTCTTTTATGAGTGTCAATGGAACTTTCTTCTGGTAATTCTCAGCTGATTTTGCTTCGATGACTTCAAAAAATTCTTTTGATCCTGCTTCTGCTGTTTGTACCTGAGTTAAAATAAATGACATTGCAAAAAGTGTAAGACGTGCTTGGTTAACAAGCTGAAGAATTAATACCATTCCACCGATAGTTAAATTTCTCTGATAGGTATTATAAAAAACAAGAATATTTATTGCGAATAAAATTAGTTGAAGTGAAAGACCTCTGAAAAAATCAAATATATGAAATGTTTTACTTTGACGAGCATAAATTGTATTTATATCCGAAAGATTTTGTTCAACAGTTTTGAACTCTCTTTTCTCAGCTGTAAAACTTTTTACAAGACTAATATTACTAATCACTTCTTGCATTCTCCCTCGAGTTCTATCTTCAATAGCATTTTTAAGCATTTCTTCTTTACCCCATTTTACCGTTGAGTAATAACTAAGCACTAGATAGATTGGAAAAAGAATAAATGTGAAAAATGCGATAGGCAAATTATAATAAGCTAGAATAATAACAGTGAATATACTTTGCAAAAATGTTGGGAGAATAAAGTTTGTTGCTGTATTTAAAAACCCGTGAATAGTAATTATGCCTCTATTTAACTGATTGAGAATCTTACCGGACATTTCGGAATCATAATAAGATTGAGGAAGCGTCAATGTTTTATCATAAAATTTCTCAGTTAGGAATTTTCTTAATCTCCCAGAAAAATGATCTCCGATTCTTTCGCTCACTGTCGTCATTGCAAGACCAATAAAGTTCATAAGAAATGAAAGAAATATGAGAAATATAAGTCTATCTAAATCTCCGCCTTGACCCTGAACTCTACTTACAATTTCATCAACAATAAATTTTGAAAGTATTGGTGCAATGAGACCCAATATTGCAGAGAAAAAAATCAAAACACCCAAAATAAAGACAAGGTGATGGAGTGGCTTTGATATCCGTATAATTCGTATGATATTTTGCATCTATAATAGTATAGCATCATTTGAGGCTAAAATACATCAATTCCATAATAATGCGTTGAGTGGTATACTACCTCTGTGAAGATACTTCTCCTCTTTATTTCCTTATTACTCTATTTCACTCCACATGTTTCTGCACAAAACTCATGGGAAATCCGTGATTTTAATAGTACTATTCTCATTCAAAAATCTGGCACAGTTCTCATTAAAGAGTCGATATCAGTTGACTTCAATACTTTAAATAAACATGGTATTTACAGAAATATCCCTTACATTTACAACACAAAGTCAGATGAAAAAAGATATTCAGAAATAACTATTCAAAGCGTCGAACGAAATGATAGAAAAGAAAAATTTGCTATCTCTAAAAATGATTCACATCTTCAAATAAAAATTGGTGATCCTGATAAAACGATCTCACAGCAACAAAAATATACCATTACATACTTAGTAAAAGGAGTTTTAGACAGTTATAATGACTTTGATGAATTCTATTGGAATGTTACAGGAAATGACTGGGAAGTTCCAATAAGTTCTGCGTCTAGCTTACTTACAATTGAGACGGGTGAATTCTTAAATTCATCGTGTTATCAAGGAGTTTTTGGAGCAACAACGCTGTGTAGTGTTGAAAAGATATCACCTCAAACGCTGACATTTACAGCTACCAAACTATCTTTTCAGGAGGGTCTCACAATTGCAGCTAGTTTTCCAAAAGGAACCATCCCCATTTTAACTATCGAAAAACCTAAATCATTGCTACAAAAAGTAGCTCAACCTCACATACTTTTTTTAGGAGGTTTTTTGTCTTTGATTGGAGTCGGGAGTATTTTGCTATTGTGGTATATCAATGGAAGAGATTATTGGCATAACAATATTCCTATAACTGATAGATCTCTAACTGGGAGAATAAAACCAATTGGCGCAAAGGAAACACTCGTAGTTGAGTTCGAATCTCCTGAAAAACTTACTCCTGCAGAAATCGGTGTACTCATGGATGAAAAAGCTGACACACTTGACGTGACAGCGACACTTATTGATCTTGCAACAAAAGGATACTTGTCAATTACTGAGGTTGAAAAGAAATGGGTGTTTGGTACACGAGATTATATCCTTAAAAAAAAGAAGGGCGATACTTCATCACTTTTAATTTTTGAAAAAGAACTTTTTACTCGATTATTCTCGAGCGGTGATGAGATCTCACTTTCTTCATTAAAACAAAAATTCTATGATGATTTAAAAATTGTTAAGACAAAACTTTACGAGGAAATCGTTAAAAAAGAAATCTTTTTTGATAATCCTGAATCAATAAGATCAAAATATGTTATCTCTTCAATACTTGGCTTCTTTATAGCACTCTTTTCAACCTTTTATGGGGGACTTGCCCAAGAAAACCCATATTTTTTTATCATCGGTATTTCGCTGCTTATAACATGTATATTTCTTTTTCTCTTCTCTGAAAAGATGCCAAGACGTACTGCACATGGAAGAGAATTATACAGAAGAGCGAGAGGCTTTAAAAGATTTCTCTCTGGTTCAGAAAAAAATAGACAAAATTATTATGAACAAAAGAATTTATTTAACTATTTGCTTCCATATGCAATTACCTTTGGAGTTACTGAAAAATTTGCGAAACACATGAAGGACCTAGGACAGATGCCTGAGTCCGTTTCATGGTATTCAGGACCTTCATTCCAGTTAGCAACATTATCCTCTAGCATGAATACATTTTCTTCAACGCTTTCTTCTGCTATGGCAAGTACCCCATCGTCAAGTGGTTCATCTGGAGGTGGCTTTTCTGGTGGAGGCGGAGGCGGAGGCGGGGGAGGTAGTTGGTAAGGAGGTGACTTTATGGAAAAGAAGAAAATATCTGTTAATCTCAATGTTGACACAACACCAATTCTTTTCACTGATGGAATTTTTATGACAACAAATGAAGATGGTGTCACGTTAGAAATAACTCAGAAAATTTTTGGAGAACAACAAAAAAAAATTGTCTCAAGAATAGGTATGAGTCGGTCACATGCAAAAAAATTTGTGAAAGAACTTAGCAAGTTATTAGCCGTGACTGAGGGTAATACCGAAAGTGGAAAAAATAATTAAATTGAACCGGAAATAATTCCTCGTAAAATATCAAGAGATTCATCGTCTTGAAAAGAAACAATATGAATTGTATTAGAGGATACCATTTTTAAAGTATCTTTTATACTTTCTGTTTCTTTTTTGCCAACAAGATCTGCTTTTGTAATGACAATAATTTCTTTTTTATCAATTAGTGTTGTACTAAAATTTTTGAGTTCGTTTCTAATTATTTTATAAGCTGAAACAGGATCGGTTGAAGAACTGTCTATACAGTGTATCAATAACTCTGTTTTTTCAATATGTTTCAGAAATTTGGTACCCAACCCTTTCCCAGAACTTGCCCCTTCAATGAGCCCAGGGATATCTGCGATCATAATTTTATCCATCATGCCTATATTTGGTTCAAGTGTTGTAAAAGGATAATTACCTATCTTTGGTTGAGCGTTCGTAAGAAGTGAAAGCAATGTGCTTTTTCCGGCATTTGGAAGACCAATAAGTCCTACTTTTGCTATCAATCTTAACTCCAAAGTAACTAATTTTTCTTGCCCTTGCTCTCCGTACTCAAATTCTCTTGGTGATTGATTTGTAGAAGATTTGAATTCATTATTTCCTCTTCCTCCTTTTCCACCTTGAGCGAGTAGAAATGGTGTAGTAGTATCTACCACTTCCCAAACATCATGTCCACCAATTGTTACTCTTGTCCCTATAGGGATTTTTAAAAACAGATCTTTTGCGTTTTTACCAAAAAGGTTTTTTCTTTTTCCACTCACACCGTCATCTCCAAATATCTTTTTCTTATATTGAAATTGTGAAAGTGCAGAAAGATCATCTACTCCGATAAGGTAAACATCTGCACCTTTACCACCATTTCCACCACTTGGCCCACCTAAAGGATTGCCTTCATTTTTGCTAAATGCTACAGCTCCATCTCCACCATTACCTGCTTTTACTGTAATGTCTACTTTGTCTATTAACATATCCGCATTATACAGCAAGATCTTAAAGATTGCGCGAAACCAATATAAGCAGTACTATAAAAGCCAATGAAAACTATCCGTTCATTTATCTTTTTTAGTTCACTTTTCATATCACTTATGTTTCTTTCATTCTTCGCGATTCTTATAATTGCTCCTACAAATGCAAACCAACCACTTTCCCCACTTTCAGATGATAAAGAGACAATTCAAAATGATTCTGTGCTCTCTATTAATAACTCTGAAATTGAAAAAATAATTCTTGATGGACTAGAAGGATCAACAGGTGAATATAGTTTTTCAATATTTAACTTAAAAACAGAAGAAAGTTATCTGGAAAATGAAAATAAAGAGTATCCTTCAGCTAGTCTTTATAAGCTCTGGCTTATGGCAGTAATTTTTGATGAAATTGAAAAAGGTAATTTAACAATGAATAAAAAACTCACTGCAGATATTGAAGTACTTAATAAAAAATTTGGAATTGGGTCAGAATCAGCAGAATTATCAGAAGGGACAATCTCATTAAGTGTTGAGGAAGCCTTAAATAAAATGATAACTATTTCAGATAACTATTCCGCACTACTTCTCTCAAGTACGGTAGGTGTATCTAAAATGTCTGAGTTTCTGAAAAAATACTCTCTGAACAATTCAAAAGTTGGAACACTCAGCTCTCTTCCTATGACAACAGCAGTAGATACAACGATGTATTTTAAACTATTATATTCTAAAAATCTCGTATCCGAAAAGTCTTCAACGCAAATGATTGAGTTGTTAAAAAAACAGCAGATAAATGATCGTATTCCAAAGTATCTACCGGATAATACAACCGTTGCACATAAAACTGGAGAACTTTTTGGCTTTAAACATGATGCTGGGATAATATTTTCACATGATGGAGATTATATTTTTGTTGCATTGTCTGAAAGCAAAAATCCAAAGGCAGCTGCAGAAAGAATTGCATTAGTTTCAGAAGAAATATTCACTTACTTCTCATCTCGATAAACACTTTGTTTCTCTTCATCAAGTATAACTCCATCTACAACTAAAAGTAAAAATATATTTATAGGTAAAATCAGAAATGAAACAAGCTCAAAGGAATAAAGAAGAAAGAATTGTGTGAAAAATATTGAAACAAAAATAGAATTTTTGAATAACCTATAGGCAGTCTTACGAGATCGATTAATGTAGAAGAACCCTATTGCTGAAAGAGTTAATACAACAATGCTTGAAATGACTTTCCCATAGCTATCAACTGTAAAAATTTGAGTATTTAAAGTGAGAAATAGAACAAAAATTGCCTGAAGGAATATGATCAACCCTACTACTTTTCCTAAGAACTGCGAACGAGAGATTGTTCTAATAGTTAGAAGAATTTCTGATCTTACTTTGCTATAAAAAGTTGGAGATTTTTCAGGTAGTTGTTCAAGCGTTTGTAAATAATGTGAAATTGCTTGTGTTAAGGGATGATTCTTATCGCTTTTTTCTAAATAATATTTAATTAACTTTTTCTCTTCAACATCCATATCATTTACTACAGCTTCCTTTAAACTCTCAAGTGCATTTAACAAATAAACTTCTTTTGGAACTTTTTCATAGCGAGCTAAAACATGAGATAACATAAAGAGAACAACAAAAATTATATAGATTAATGCAAGTGTTGGTTCAAAAAAGTAATTATTATCTTTAGTAATAAACTTCCCAAGTTCATCTATAAAAACCCCAAAACCAATACCACCCAAAATTGATGCAAGTATTGTCATTTTTTTACTTATAAATGAGAAGAGCAGGAAAAAAGCGCCCACCATAAAAAAACCACCCCATATCATATGCGCAATATGTAGTGAGTCTCC
>JAUPUR010000055.1 GCA_030917445.1 Patescibacteria group bacterium
ACTCAGTGTCAGTGATAATGCTTTGTTTTTAAGAATCGTTTGTGAAAGTGCATAAACAAAGAAAGCTCCACAAGCTACAATCACAGCTTGAAGAATAAGCAGTGTATTAGGACTTTCCCAGAGGAGATAAAAGGGTGCAAAAAGAATAAGAATAAAGTCAGCATGAAACGCGAGTCGGGAAACTATTTCAGTTCCATTGGGATTGGTTAATTGAAAAATATTACCGTGAAAGGTGTTCCAAACTGTCTGTGTCATATTTCCAAGATCAAAGCGTCCCGTATAATAGTGTTCATATCGAAGAACACTAATAACACTAAAGTAGAGAGCAAACATCGAGGTCATAAGGATAAGTGATGTTTCAATGAGATGATCTCTTATAAAATTTATATCTTTGAGAATATGTCTATTCCTAACTTTTGCAAGGAGATATGCAAGAAAGACAAAAAGTATTTCTGCTGCGACAAGAACGATACGTGAGAAAAGTGCAGCAAATCCAGCTAGTTAAAGTGTGATGACATGTGAAAGACCAACTGCTATTGCACCTTCTCTCACTCCAAGTCCTGTGGGGGTAATAAAAGAGAGAAATCCAATGATGAGACTCAAAATGAAATAACCACTTAACTGTAGAACAAGTTGTGGATCGATATACACAACAGATGTAATAGTCAAAAATGTTCCAATCCCAAAAAAGATATATGAGACTGTCATAAGGAGAAGAAGAAAAAGTGTTTTGGACGATGAAAATGGTGGTAGAAAGTGTCGAAGGTGTCGAGCAAATGGAAGAGATATTTTTTCAAGAAGTACTGGACTATACAAATAGATGACTGTTCCGAAAAGATAAAGCAAAAGAAAAAGATATCTCAATGGATAAACAATGTCTACAAAAGGAAAATTATGTTCATGAAGGTACGGGAGTGCTAAAAATGAGAGAAGTAGTGTCGATAAAACGACAATCTCTGTTTCAAAAAGAATTCCTTTTGCAACATCTTTTTTCTGCACTCCTCTTTCTGAAAAAAGAACTGTCATTCCCAAAACTCCCCAAATATTGCCTGGAATATATCTTTTTAGTTGCGCAGATGACCATAGAAAAAGTGAGTCCTTTGTAGCAACAGGATACCCCATAAAGCTTATTACACGTGCCCAAAAAATACTTCGAACTGTATAGTAAATAAAAAATGCTACAAATCCTAGAAAGAGGAGAAAATAGTTGATGTTTGCTAATGCAGTATTAATTTCCCAAAGAGCTGGAAGAAATGTTTTGATAATAAAGAAGAGAGCTACAAATGACAAAGGCCAACCGAGGAGAAATTGGAGCGGGCCTTTTATTTTATTCCACATATCATACCTTAATTTGCTGAACCTGATGCAGTTGGTGTTCCCTCATAAGTAAATGTTCTCTTCAAAATCTTTTCATCGTCTGAAATAAGACTTCTGACTCTTAGATCAAACACGATATTTCCGTTTGGAGGGTTATACAGTGCAATTGATTTGTCATCAAAATCAGAGTATCTACCATTATTTATTCTGTATGACCAGACAACAGGACAGTATGTCACTTTATCGTAACGAATAGAAATAGTGAGCGGATTGTCATCAACAGTTGATCCTTCTTCAGGATAAGTGATAGTAACAGGACCAACTTCTTCAATACATTCTTCATCTGGTTCCTGTGTAATGACAGGTGCAGTATTATTTATTGGTGCTGTTGTAATGACGATGGGTCTTGTGTCTTGTGGCTTGCTCTCAGCTTCCTTTTCAGATTTTGTTAAATTTGAGACGTTGAGAACAATGACCGTGAGTAAAACAGGGACAGTCAGAAGTGCAGTAAAGAATTCTATGTATTGTTTTTTATCAGGAAGGGCCCTATATGAATATCTCGCTTTTCTAATTGCTTTTTTGACAGATTCCATAAAATGTAAAAGGTTGTTAGCCTCATTTACTATTGTAACAAAATGAAAAGTATATGCAACCTTACTCGTAGCGAAGCGCTTCTATAGGAGAAAGTCTTGCAGCACGTCTTGCAGGGTAAAGACCAAAAACGATACCGACAAGTGTTGATACACCTACTGCGATAATAATTGCAACAATATCAATGACAAAAGGAATATTGGCTACAAGTGAAACAAGAAATGCGCCTCCAACTCCCAATATAATTCCGACAATACCACCAGAGAGTGACATGACAACAGCTTCAACAAGAAATTGAGTGAGAATATCCTTTTCTTTGGCACCAACTGCTTTTAAAAGTCCAATTTCTTTTGTACGCTCAGTTACTGATACAAGCATAATATTCATGACCCCTACTCCACCCACAAGAAGTGAGATACCTGAGATTGCTGCAATCATCGTTGTCAAAAGACCTGTAATTGTTTGGACTGTTGTGAGAATGTCTTGAGCACTTTGAATTTGAAAATCGCTTTCATCCCCTTCATCGAGGTCATGTCTATCTCTCAAAAGTAACTCAACATCTTCAATAGTCTGGTTGATTTGTTCTGTGTCATGGACGCTGACATCAATTTCTTGAATTCGTTCTTCTCCTATAATTTCATTAAACGCGACATTTATTGGAACATAGACAGCATTATTGAGAACTGAGCCGGCTAGAGCACTGGATGATTCTGTCACACCGATGACTCTAAATGTTGAGTCCTTTATGCGAATTGTTTCACCAGTAGGATCTGTCTCTTCTCCAAAAAAATCTTCAGCAACATCAACGCCAAGTAATGCAACACGCTCTGCACTTCTATCATGATCCTCATTAAAAAATTCTCCATATAAAATATCTGGTCTGAGAATTTCTTGCATTTCAGATGTGATCCCTGTGATAGAGACTGACTTTTTTATGTCATTTGCCGTAACAATGCTATTACTGAGAGCCATTGGTGCAACTCTTTTAATATTTGTGAGTGATGAGTCTTCACGAATTGCCTCTACGTCATCAAGAGTAAGAGTATTCGTCCCAGCTAAAGAGCTAAAAGTTGAGTTGCCTGGATTGATTTGAAAATAATCAGTACCAAAACTAGAAAGTTCGTTTGTGATAAAAGCGACAGCACCTTTTCCGATAGAAACAATGAGGATGACAGAGGTGATTCCAATAATAATGCCAAGCATTGTTAATGAAGTTCTCAGTATATTTCTTCTGAGAGCTTGAAGTGCAGATGAGATAATTTCTTTGTATTCCATATTATTTTTTCTTGTCTGATACAATTTTTCCGTCAACTATTTTAATTATTCTTTTTGCAAATTGAGCGATTTCTTCTTCATGGGTGATGATGACAATTGTTTTTCCTTCTTTATTAAGGTTTTGAAAATAAGTCATGATTTCATGTGAGGTCTTCGTATCTAAATTTCCTGTTGGTTCATCAGCAAGAATAATTGATGGATTCATTACTATTGCTCGAGCGATTGCAACTCGCTGAATTTGACCTCCTGAAATGCGGTTTGATAAATTATTTGCTTTTTCTGAGATGCGTACGAGCTCAAGCGCAGCCATTGCTCTTTTTGTTCTTTCTTCTTGAGGAATACCAGCATACATCATCGGTCTTTCAACGTTTTTAAGTACTGTAGTTCGTGAAAGTAAATTAAATGATTGAAAGACAAATCCAATTTCTTGATTTCTGATCTCTGCTAATTGATCATCCGTATATGAACTTATATCTTTTCCTTTGAGTAAGTATTTTCCTGTGGTTGGAGTATCAAGGGCACCGATAATATGCATAGTTGTTGATTTTCCGCTTCCAGAAGGTCCCATGATTGCAACAAATTCACCTGTATGAATTGAGAGAGTAATTCCATTCAAGGACTGATAGAATTCGCCATCGGAGAGAGGGTAGCGTTTGGTTACGTTTTCAAGATGAATGACGGGAACTGGTTGTGACATAGGACTAGAAAAGACCTGGCCTTTTTATCTGATCATTTGATAAAGAGGTTACGATCTCTTGTCCTTCTGAAAGTCCCTTTACAATTTGTGTGTAGTCTTCACCCTTTGTACCAATGACGACTGGGAGAAATTCAATTTGTTTTGTCTTATTACTGACAACTCTTACAGCTCTTCCACCTTGATATGGCTTAACTGAAGCATTGGGAACAGCGAGAACATCTTCAGTTTTTTTGGTGATAATATCTGCATCAATAGTCATACCAGCTTTCAGTTGTGAGTCGGTTGAATAAATTTGAATGTATGCATAATACACAATGACACCTTGAATACTTGTTCCAATATCATCAACTCTGACGACATTTCCCTTAAAGGTTTTGTTATTGATTGCAGTGACATCAATTTCAACATCTTGTCCTGGCTTTACCTTGAGTGCGTCAGCTTCAGTAAGTGCAATGACTGCTTCGATCGTTGATGCTGTTGCAATGGTCAGTGCTGGTGGGGTTGATGAAGTTGCTGATTTGGCAGTAACTGTTGATCCACGTGAAAGTGAAAGATTTTTTATCGTTCCATCAACTGGAGCTTTGACAATCGCATTTTGAGTTGCTTGATAGAGAAGATATGTAGAGTTGAGTTGTGCTTGACCTTGTGCAATAGCGGTTTGTTGATCATTATATTTTGCCTCTGCAGCTTTCCAGCCATCTTGAGCAATCTGAAACTCAGCTGACTCGCGTTCTTGTGTTTTGGGTTTGCCTTCCCCTGTTTCATATGTATCATTTGTGGCAATGTCAGTGTAGGTTTTCCACTTGCCATACATATCTGCTCTGAGCACATTTGCATTTGACTGCGCAGCTTGAAGTGTTGCTTTGGCTGTTAAATAAGATGCATAAGCAGCACTTTTTTCTTGTTCTGTTGCTGTACTTTTGACTGTAAAAAGTTCTTGTCCTTCTGTAACAGCATCACCGTTGGCAACGTAGATTTCTTCAACTATTCCAGTTCCTGGAGAGTAGAGTGGTGTTGTATTTGTCATGGCGATATTTCCGGATTCTGAAACAACCTCAGTAATTGAACGTTTTTGAACTTTTGCGAGAGTATACGGTGGTGGTTTGAGCGCGTTTTGAATAGACGTCGAAATGATAAGAAGCAGTACTATGACACCTATAACAATTGCAATTTTTTTCTTGACTGACTTTGCTTTGAACCATGAAAGAAGACGATGAGGAAGCTTTAAGATTTTTTGTCGCATAAAAGCAGTATGAGCGAAAATAAATTATTTTTCAATGTACGCTTCTCTATTTGTATAGTATGAGCCTCTTTTGGTACAATTATGATCGTATTTGCACCTGTAGCTCAGCGGATTAGAGCACTTCGCTTCGGACGAAGGGGTCGGGGGTTCAAGTCCCTCCAGGTGTACCAAGTTTTGGGCCCGTAGCTCAACGGTAGAGCAGTACCCTCTTAAGGTATTGGTTAGAGGTTCGAATCCTCTCGGGCTCACATTTTTGTGGCAAAAGGTAATAGTAATATCTCATGTAAGATTGTATTTTTGTAAAATACTTTGTATTATTAAAGCTCAATGGAAATTGTAAATTTTATTATTCATTTTGACGAATACCTCAAAGTTATTATTAACAGCCTTGGTCCAATTACCTATGTTATTCTTTTCCTTATAGTCTTTGCTGAGACTGGTCTTGTAGTTACCCCATTTCTTCCAGGTGATTCTCTGCTTTTTGCTGTTGGAGCGCTTTCAAAAACAACAAGTCTCAACTTCTTTTTCGCTTATGTCACACTTCTTGCTGCAGCTATCATTGGTGATACTGTTAATTATTGGATTGGAAATAAAATTGGTCCGCGTGTTTTTGCAAAAGAAAATTCACGAGTATTTAAAAAAGAATATCTTGAGAAAACACGAGAATTTTATGAAAAACATGGTGGCAAAACAATTATTCTTGCACGTTTTGTTCCCATCGTTCGCACATTTGCACCATTTGTAGCAGGTGTTGGTGAGATGAGATACTCAACATTTATTTCGTATAACGTTGTTGGAGCATTTATCTGGGTTACTTCACTCATGGGACTTGGGTACATTTTTGGAAGTATCCCATTTGTTGAGAAAAATTTTGAGTATGTTGTTATCGGTATCGTACTCTTTTCACTCTTTCCAATGGCATTTGAATATATTTCGCATAAAAGAAAGCCTAAAATGTCTAAAAAACAACTTGAGCATGCAACCTACAAAGATGTAAAAGAAACATTCAAAAAAGAAGACCTTGATGAGTAGTACTTGACTCTTTTCTCTTCCCCCTTTATCCTTTTATTATGTTTTATCCATTTTCAATTGTCTGGAACAGTGCATATAAGAGAATTTACTTTGTCTGGGGTATTGTCATGCTTTTTGGATTTAGTATTCCACTCTTTCTTCACTGGATTCCCCTAGCACTTATTGGATTATCATCTCAAATTTACCATCAAAAATTTCGTACATGGCAAGCCAAAACTTTACTCCTTCTCTGGGCATTGGTAAGTCTCGGAGGAATTTTCCTCAATGCACGAGTAGTTATTTTTGGGCTTCCTTCACCATTTCCAATTACACATTTTGCACCATGGTGGCTTGGGTTTATGGCGGTTCCACAAATACTGACAGGTGTTGTTTTGAAAAAGTATTACCAAGTTGGTCTTGGACTCCTATGGGCAGTCGCAGCAGTTTTGTTGTGGGAAGCACCTATTGGAATTCAACAAACATTTTTTCTGACAGCAGCGTTGACAGGGCTGCCATATCTCTTCATTGCATTCTCTAAAAAAACCCTTTAACTTAGCAGTATTTGACTCACTGTGATAAAATAGATATATGAGTAATATTTTAAAGACACTTTTTCTCCTTGGAATCTTATCTGTTCTTCTTATTACAATAGGAGCATTTATCGGAGGTCGTGAAGGACTTATTATGGCTTTTTGCTTTTCCCTTATTCTGAATATTGGAGCATATTTTTTTTCAGAGAAAATTGCTTTGTCTGCAAGTGGAGCCAAACCATTAGTCAGAACTGAACACCCAGATGTATATCAAACAGTGGAAGAATTGTCTCGAAGAATGAATATTCCAATGCCCAAACTTTACATCACACCTGCAACACAAGCAAATGCTTTTGCAACCGGTAGAAGTCCCTCTCATGCATCAGTTGCGGTCACTGAGGGTATCTTGAAAGTATTGACACCAACCGAACTGAAAGGTGTACTTGCACATGAATTGGCTCATGTAAAAAATCGCGATATTCTTATATCCTCAATTGCAGCAGTATTAGCAAGCTCAATTTCTTTTGTTTCAAATATGGCAATTTTTGGTGGATTAAATAGTGATGAAGACAATAGAGGTGCGGGAATCGCAGGACTCGTATTGGCACTCCTCGTACCAATTGCAGCAACAATGGTGCAGTTTGCTGTTTCACGTTCTCGTGAATTTGCTGCAGATGAAACAGGTGCTAAAACGATAGGAAGTGGGACTGAGTTGGCTAAGGCACTTGTTGCAATTCATGATTCAACTCGTCATGCTCCTCTTCGCACAAACCCAGCATTC
>JAUPUR010000056.1 GCA_030917445.1 Patescibacteria group bacterium
CAAGTCTTGCATTCATCCCTAGTCTCAATGCAGACTTTGGTACATTCAACAATGGACTTATGGCATTTGGACCAACAAGTCTTTCTGATGTTTCTGTTGCAGGACAATTCTCAGTAGATGGTTCAATGATCCTTGCTGATAACAGTATCAATGTTCTTGGAGCAGATCTTCAAATCCAACCACTCAGACAAGGAAATATCGCATTCATGGGTGGTCTCGTATCAATTGATACTTCAGGAAATTTCGCAGTTTCAGGAAATGCGACCTTTGCACAAAATGTTGCAGTCAATGGTGTCCTTTCAGCTCGAATTATTAGTCCAGTTCCACAAGAAGATCTTATCATTCAACTTCCAGGATTTGATAACAATAGTACTCTTGCAGTCGATCGCCCTGGCATTGTCGTTAAAAATGCTTCAGGAAGTGGCGTTCTCAAAATCACAGATCTTGGCGATGTGATTGCAAGTGGTGCAGGTAAGTTCAGCAAACTTGCATCTGAAAATCTCCAAATCGTCAGAGGCGCACAAGCAGATACATCACTTACTGAAACAATTGCGTCTTCATCAGCAGGTACAGCAACAATCAAAGCAGGCCAGCTTGAAAGGACTATCTATAGCACATATGTTTCCGAAGATTCACTTATCTATATCACTCCTGTAACAGATACTACAGGTGCAGTTCCATTTGTTGCTCGCCAAACAGCTGAGAACGTAGAAGAAAATGAAGATGGATCATTCACCATTCGTATTCCACAGGTTAGAGCTACAGATATTAAAGTGAACTGGTGGATAATTAATTAAAGGGTATAATAAACAGATGCCAAGTAAATTCATCAAACGAGATTTTGTTAAAAATGGTTTCTATCATATATATAATAGTAGTCATGAAGGCACACTGCTTTTTAAAAACGATGAGGACTTCTCCCTTTTCATTTACTACTTAACAATCTACCTTACTCCACTTGAAATATTACACAAAAAATTACCAGAGCTCCCGGTCAGGTATTATCACAAAAATCTGGCCAACGATATTACACTTTTTTCATATACGCTACTGCCTGATCACTTTCATTTACTTGTCAGTATACAAAATGAAAAATCACTACCCCTACTTATGAAACAACTTGCCAATGCTTATATGCAGTACGTCTCAACTGTTTACAAACCAAAAAGCTCTCTTTTTTCTGGAAGATACAAGGCAACTCAAATTACTGATAAGAAAAATCTTTCTCATCTTGCACGACATTTTCATATGGAACCAGTTATCACTCAGAATAAATCACTTGAGTATCCATGGTCGAGCTATCAAGAATACACTGGTCTTTCACAGAGGAATTTATGTAGTACAGATATCATTCTCAAAGATTTTCCATCCATCTATGCGTTCAAAAAGTTTCATGAAAAAAAAGCATACCAAAAATCACTTGAAAAAATCAAAGAAATTCTTATAGAAGACATATTTTAATGATTGAGCTCAATTTGGGGTTGAACCCTAACATTTCTTACAATTACATTTTTTTAGGATAGTCATTGAATAAGGGTTGAACCCCACATTCTCTCCCATTGACAGAACTCTTTTTTCTCTGTTAGGCTAGATACAGACTCAAGTGTTGGCAGGAGCACAAAAGTCATTAATATAAGTAGTATATGAATAACACACGTAAAGAACTCTTGTCTTATCTTGACAATCTTGCACTCTTTCTCCTGAGTGTTTCATTTTTTGCATTCCCCCTTCTCTACACAACACTTACTACAGATGCATTTACGCTTCCAAAACAAATGCTACTTGTCGGAATCACAGGAATCGCTGTCCTTGTACTTGGTATTCGAATGATAGTTGAAGGCAAAGTAAGACTGAGAACGACACCTTTTGATCTTCCCGTTTTTCTCTTTCTAACTTCTGTTATTCTTTCATCTATTTTTGCAGTCAATAGATTTGACTCACTTATTGCATCTGTTCCATTTATCTTTGTTGGACTTCTCTACTTTGTCATAACAAATGTGGTCAGAAATGAAAAAGCTATAGTTTTCAGTGTTGCTGCACTTGTCCTTGGTACAACTGTTGCAAATATTCTTTCTCTCTTATCATTCTTCAAAATCTATATTCTTCCTTTTAGTTATGCAAAAGTTCAAACATTCTCTACTTTTGGTACAATTTTTGATCAGGCAATTTTCACTGCTCTTGTGCTCCCTATTGCTGGTTATCTTGCATGGCCTGTTCTTCGCCCAATCTTAAGCACAAAAAAGGCTAATGATGTTTTTGCAAAAGCTGGATCAAAAGTAACTGGACTGAATGTCTTTTTCACAGTCACATTTGCAGTTCTTGTTGTAGGACTTCTGATAAGTGTCTATATGCTCGTTACACTTCAAAAGCCATTTATTCTCCCTTTTGTAACAGGATTTCAGACTGCTTTAGCTGCAATCTCTCAAGATGCAGGACGAATGCTACAAGGCTTTCTTTTCGGCTCTGGGTATGGAACATATGTCACGGACTTTACTCGATTCAAACAAGCAGCATTCAATGGAAATGAATCACTCTGGTCATTCACCTTCTTCAGATCAAGTAGTTACGTCCTTGAAATACTCGCAACTGTTGGAGTTGCAGGATTTGCATCATTCCTTTTCCTAGTCTTTAGAGTTATTAGAGAAAAATCATTCTTCCTTCCACTTATTTTGGCGCTCGTTGTTGCTTTCATATTACCATTCTCTTTTTCACTCCAAGCGCTTCTCTTTATTATCCTTGGAATCTTTGCAAGTCTTCGAGCACTTCATGCTCCAAGTAGATTTTCAGATCTTGAATTTTATTTCGTCGCTCTCAAACACGGCCTTATTCTTGCACAACCAGAAGGTGAAAGAGCGCCTCATGATCGAGTCAACACACGATATGGACATATCCTTCCTTTCGCAGTCACTTTCATTGTTATACTTATGATTGGTGTCGTTGAGTTCTTTGTAGTCCAATACGCTGTCTCAAATGTAACATTTCAAAAATCATACTCGTACATTCAAAAAAATGATGCACGAAACGCCCTTATTACGCAAGCTGATGCAATTCAAAGATTTCAATATGAAGATCTCTACCAACTTGAATTCTCTCAACTCAACCTCCGAGTTGCAAATGCACTGGCTAGTAGCACCCCTGAAGGAGCATCCCCTAGTGCAGAAGTACAACAAGGAATTGTAGAATCTATTCAAAGATCTATTAATGCGGGAAGAAATGCAGTCTCACTCTCCCCTCAGTCAGCTCTTAACTGGAACAATCTCTCATCTATATATAGAGCACTCATTGGATTTGGACAAAATGCTGAACAATTTGCAGTCCTTACCAATCAGCAAGCTGTAACACTTGATCCGAGTAACCCACAGCAATATATCGCACTTGGAGGAATTTACTATCAACTCGGTATGTGGGATGATGCTATTCGCCAGTTCCAACTTGCTGCAAGCTTGAAAGAAGACTATGCAAATGCATACTACAATTTAGGACACGCTCTTGAAAACAAAGGAGATCTTCAAAATGCACTTCAAGCATATCAGGCAGTAGCACAACTTGTGTCTGATAACCCTGAAAACAGTAAAACCATCAAAGCAGAAATTGACGCTCTTCAGAAGAAGATAGAATCCGGCCAAGCATCTCAAGCGAATGCACAGGGTCAAACAGAAGGTGGACTTGAGGTAGATCAACCTGATAATCAACTTCCAGAACTTGAAGATAAAGTCGAGGTACCTGCACCTCCAACAACACGAGTAACACCTACTGAAGCACCAGAAGTTTCACCAACTCCTGCAGACAACTAATCCCAACAAATTCAACCCACAAAAAAACCAGCCGTTATGAAATTCATTTCGACTGGTTTTTTGTTTGTGTCCTTATTCTCTATTTGAGAAAGACTCAGGTCTATCAGACTGTTTTTGTTTTTGGAAACAGTCACGACAAAGTACTGGTCGACCTTCTCTTGGTTCAAATGGAACTGTATCCATTTTGCCACATTCGGAACAAGTAATCTCAAATGATGGGCGAGGGCCAGAATGATGTCTATCATTTCCTCCTCCACCTCTCATCTCAGTTTTTTTCTTTGCTCGGCACTGTGGACAACGAGTTGGTTGATTTGTAAAACCTCTTGATTGATAAAACTCTTGTTCACCTACTGTAAAAGTAAATGGAGCTCCGCAATCTTTACATGTTAATTGTTGATCTTGCACTTAGGAATTCACCTCCTTACTTCCTGGATTTTCCTAAGTGACTGAGGATAAACCTGAGGCTTAGAATATCTGGGACACTGTTATACAATAAATATAACAACTGTATTATATCACATCTGTAAATTCTGCATATATTATTATTACTGAGTGCTAATATCCCTATAAATGATGGCTGAGATATCACGAATTGCCCCTGTTAGTTCATCTAAATCATCTCCTCGAGTCATAATACACAGAAGAAGCGGATTGTCTTCTATGTACACTATCCCACAATCATGGAGTTGAATCTTATCATTCACCACTCTTTCTCCAAATTTATGAGAAACAGCAGTACTACTTGGAATTCCCGCTCGAATACCATCCTTGTACTCAATATCAGTAAGTGTTTGAAGTATTTTTTCGGATGATTCAGGTTCAAGATAGGAAGAGTTATATAGTATTCTAAAAAAACTTGCATACTGCCGAACACTCATGAAATCATTGATCCCCTGTGATCCAGGAATTGTCACTCCAAGTGCTTTATAGACTTCGTCTTGTAAATCCAAAGACATTTGCTGTGACAAAATAGCCATCGCATTATTATCAGAATAAAGCATCATTGCATCGATTAATTGATCGTAGGTATACTCTTCACCTATTTTAAGATACTTGCTAGATTTTATAGACTCCCACGAATTGTAATCTTTTTCCACAACAAGTTTTGCTTTTGTATTGAGATACCCAGGCTGTCTCTCAGCTTGTTTGTAGTATGCAATCATAATGGGAAGCTTGAGAAGACTTGCGGGAGAAAATTCTTCTTCGTCATTTATGCCAATATACGGTCCATTGTTCAGATCACGAAGATAAATTGAAGCTTCTTCAATAGCTCCTCGTGATTTTAAGTTGTCAATTACATCCTCGAGTACTACTCGTATTTCTCCGAAAGAATTTTGAGGATTAAATCCAACTTCGCACTCAAGGAGTGGATTGATATAACGATACCCCCCCTGTCTTACCTGTTTCGAACTAAACTCAGCACGTTTTAAAAAAAGTTGTGAAGAGAGAATTCCAGCTCCCAAACCAAAAATAAAAATCAATGAGAAGACAAGTAGTCGCACTGTTTGATTATTCTCTTTTGCTTAGAGGATTTCAAGTACTATTGTAGGAATGATAAAGGATTGACAAGTGCACCACCACGTCTTATTTCGAAGTGAAGATGTGGACCAGTTGTCCTTCCTGTCATACCGACCCATCCGACAACTGTTTTTCCTGCGATGACGGTATCACCAGGAGAGACATTGACACTAGACATATGCGCATACAATGATTGGAATCCATCCGAACTCTCAACTCTCACATTTGTTCCATAGCCTCCATCCCATGAACCAACATTGATACTACTCACTCTTCCATTATGTGCTGCGACAACGGGAGTTCCGACATTTGATGTAATATCCAGTGCCATATGATACCAAGAGGCAAACTGTGATATTCCTCCACGAAGTGGCCATGTGAACCCACTTGCTGTAATTGTGACAGGACCTGTAGCCACATATGTTTGACGCGGTCTGACATATGTAGGCTGTTCTGAAGGTTTGATACCATCAGGTACAACGACCATCTGTCCTTCAACGAGTGAGAATGTTTCTGGGTTTGCAAATTCATTGAAAGGAAAATCTACAATCTTCTGAGCTTCTGTGTCGTATTTCTTAGCAATGGTGTAGACAGTATCTCCTTTACTGACTTTATGAATAAGGCCAGTCACCGGAAGAATTTTAACTGAGTCACCAACAGAAATCGTGTCAGAAGATAAATCATTTTCCCACTTTACTGTTTCTTCCGAGACCTTGAATTTACGAGCAATTGAAGAAATTGTGTCTCCTTTTTGGACGGTATAGTTGAGGACTTCACTTCGGGGTTTTTCAGAAATTTCAGTTGCAAAAACATTCTCTCCAACAGTAATCGATTCTTTTTCAGACTCAGAATTTTCAAAATCCAAATTTGCCGAAGCAGAACTCGCAAAAATAGGATACGTATCGGCAAGATAAGGAGCGATCAATACACCAAGCATCAATACACCCATAGTCGTTAAGTGTAAAAAAGGTCGGTTGTACCGACCCCTCTTCATCATAAAGAATTTTACCAGCCTATTTTTGTTCTTTTCAAAAAGATGCGAGGCACTAATAACCTTACGATGAAGGTAATAGAGGAAGAAAAATTCACCAAACTCTCCAATATGATCTGCAGCACTCTTGAAGGATTGTCGTATTTGAAAACGAAATTGTCTCATAAGAGGAAGTTTAGCTTAGCAAAATTTGTACTACTGGTCAAATCTTATAGCTAGCTCTTACCTAAATTCTCGAGGAAGTCTTCATTACTCTCTACTTTTGTTAACTGTTCTATAAATGTTGCTGTGCGTTCATCAGGATTTAACATATCCATCATGCGACGCATAGTAACAATTTTCTTGTAATTAGCTTCTGTTAAGAGTAATTCTTCTTGTCGAGTTCCAGATCTCTCGATATTAATTGCGGGGAAAATGCGTCTTTCAGCAAGACGTCGATCTAAATGAAGCTCCATATTCCCTGTTCCCTTAAACTCTTCATAGACAAGATCATCGAGTCGTGAACCAGTTTCAGTCAGTGCTGTACCGATAATGGTGAGAGATCCACCCTCTTTACAGTTTCTTGCTGCACCAAAGAACTTTTTCGCTGGATGAAGAGCTGCAGGATCAAATCCTCCAGAGAGTGTTCGTCCTGAAGGTGCAACGGAAAGATTGTACGCACGTGCAAGTCTTGTAATAGAGTCAAGAAGAACAACAACGTCCTTACCCATCTCAACCATTCTTTTCGCTCTCTCAAGTGCGATTTCTGCAACTCTTGTCTGATGTTCTGGTGGTTCATCGAAATTTGAGGCTACAACCTCACCAATCACAGACATTGAAATATCAGTAACCTCCTCAGGTCTTTCACCTATCAAAGCTGCCATCAAGTGGACATCTGGGAAATTCTTTGTGATTCCTGCTGCAATATCTTTAAGAATTGTTGTTTTTCCTGCTTTTGGAGGAGAAACAATCATACCTCTTTGTCCAAAACCAATTGGCGCAACAAGGTCAATAATGCGAGTTGAGAGTGGTGTCTTACCTGATGAGAGGACTAATTGTCGATCTGGATAAATTGGAGTAAGATCATCAAACCAGACTCGTCGCATAGACTCTTCTGCTACCTGCTCATTTACCTTTTCAACTTTCAAAAGTCCATAATATCTTTCATTATCTTTTGGAGGTCGTGCAACCCCCTCAACCTTATCTCCACCTCGAAGCATAAAGCGTCGAATTTGAGATTGACTGATATAGACATCTCTGTTTGAAGGGATAAATTTAGGACGTAAAAAGCCATGACCTTCAGGTTGAACATCTAAATACCCAATAACAGCCTCAGTTGGAGTACTCATGACATTTTGTGAAAAATGACCATAATTTCCTC
>JAUPUR010000057.1 GCA_030917445.1 Patescibacteria group bacterium
CAATTCCTGGTGCATCAAATCACAATGGTGGTCGGATCAAATTCGGACCTGATGGATATTTGTATATTGGTACAGGTGATGCTCAAGAACCATCAAGTGCACAGAGCAAAACGACACTAGCGGGAAAAATTCTCAGAGTAACAGATAGAGGGCTGAGAGTTGCTGAGAATCCTTTTAATAACCAAGTGTACTCATATGGTCATCGCAATGTGCAAGGGTTGGCATGGTCATCTGATGGTTCTTTGTGGGCAACGGAGCATGGTCGATCTGGTGTGAGATCTGGCCTTGATGAGTTGAATCTCATTGAAATGGGGTTAAATTATGGTTGGCCAGAAATAGAGGGAGATGAGAAGCTTGCGGGTATGATGACAGCAATTTTTGATTCAGGTAGTACAACATGGGCACCTTCTGGTGCAGCATTTGTTGAAAATTCACTCTTTTTTGCAGGGTTGAGAGGAAGTACATTGTATGAGGCAGTTATCGAAGATGGGAAAGTGATTGAGGTTAAAGAACATTTATCAGGTGAGTTAGGGAGAATTCGTGAGGTTGTAGCAGATGAAAGTGGTTTGTTATACATCACAACAAGCAATACTGACGGTAGAGGTATTCCAGATAATACTGACGATAAAGTTATAAAAATAAATCCCCAAAAGTTGTAGGTCTTGACACAATATTTTTTTCTTGATATTATCCCCCTAGGGGGGATATATGCATTCATCACCTGATACACAAAAAAGAATTTTACACCGACTCAAAATTACTAAAGGACATTTGGACAAAGTTATTCGTATGGTTGAGGATGACGCTTACTGTATTGATGTTCTTCATCAATCTCGTGCTGTTCAGAAAGCACTCAAAGAGACTGACAATGTCATATTTACCAATCATTTGCAATCCTGTGTCAAAAATCAAATTAAAGACGGAAATACTCAGATTGTTGATGAATTAACAGAGTTATTTGAAAAGAGAACTTAAATGAGAATAAATAAAAATATTATAATTGTTGTCCTTGTGGCTGTCATTTTTGTCATGGGAGTATTGATGTTCACGCAAAAAAAGACAGAGACGGTGGTCGTTATGCCTGAAAGTGGGTCTGAGATGATGCATGATCAGCATATGAAAGATGGAAGTATGACCATGGATGAGATGAGTGAGATGCTTGAAGGAAAAAAAGGTGATGAGCTAGACAAAGCATTTCTCGAAGGAATGATAGAACATCATGAAGGAGCTGTCAGTATGGCTGAATATATTCTTAAAGATGGTAAGCATGAAGAACTTAGAACTATGGCGCAGGAAATTATTGACGCTCAAACAACTGAAATTGAGATGATGAAGCAATGGCAAAAGGATTGGGGTTATGAAAAATAAATATACCTGTCCAATGCATCCTGAAGTTGTCAGTGATACTCCGGGTACGTGTCCAAAGTGTCATATGAAGCTTGTTTTATCTTCAAGTATCTCCTCTTCAGTACACAAAGTTGAGAAAAATAACTACACACCTCTTATTGTTGTCATTTCTCTCATTCTTCTCATGACAGGATCTTTGAGTCTCAAGGATAGTCTTATGGGGACTTTTTCACTGAGTCAGACAATAACCTATTTCATGATAGGCTTTTTCTTTGTTTTTTCAGGATTTAAACTCATGGATTTGAAAGGATTTGCAGAAGGATACTCTACATATGATCTGATTGCCAAAAAATGGTATGCGTATGGTTATATTTATCCATTTATAGAATTAATTTTTGCGATCTCAATGATCTTTTTTGCAGAGTCGATGTTACTTCTCAGTGTTGAATTTATCGTAATGCTTGTGAGTGGTCTTGGTGTTCTTATAAAAATTATGAAAAAAGAGAAATTTCAATGTGCCTGCCTTGGTACATTTTTGAAAGTACCTTTGACTAAAGTTACACTTGTTGAAGACTTCGGAATGGCCTTTCTTGCACTCCTCATGATTGTGCTTAGTTAATTACTATAGCACTGGTAATTTTGGCAAAATATGGTATAATATACCTAGTTTGCCAGTTATATCTACTTCACCACAACTAAGATGCCGACAGTGCGGTTCTCAACTTGAAAAAGTTGATGAGGTCACTGAAAAAATAGAGAACTACTCTTCAGATGTAACGACCACACGTTACCGTTGCATAGACGAGTCTTGTCAGGCTGCTATGGACAAAAACACCAAAGAAAGAGTCAAAAACCAAAAAGTTCAAGAAGAAGCAAGACTGAGACGAATTGAAGCCAACTCCAACAGAGGAAAAAATAAAACAGTTGCTGTCTAATTTTTACTTCTACCCCCTTTCTTTATTGAAGATTTGCTTCACTTAGGATACAATTGAGCCTATGTTAAAGCCTGTTTCTCCACAAATACATTTCCCTGATTTAGAGAACGATATTCTTGCATTTTGGAAAGAAAAAAAGATTTTTGAAAAATCTGTCTCCTCACGCCCTGAAAGTAAAAGATGGACTTTTCTTGATGGTCCACCCTTTGTCACTGGAATGCCTCATTATGGACATCTGCTAGGAAGTATTCATAAAGATCTTTTTGGTAGATATTGGACGATGAAAGGGTACAGAGTCAATCGTAAGTGGGGTTGGGATGGTCATGGACTTCCAATTGAGAATAAGGTTGAGAATAAATTAGAGATAAAGAGAAAAAAGGATATTGAAGATATAGTTGGTGTTAAAAAGTTTATAGAAGAATGCAAGGTGTATGTTGAGGAAATTTCAGGTGAGTGGGAATGGTACGTCGATCATATTGGGCGTTGGGTTGATTTTGAAAATGCATACAAGACATGGGACACACCGTACATGGAGTCTGTTATGTGGGTTTTCAAACAAATGTATGAGAAAGGCCATATCTATAAAGGCCTGAGAGTCTCATTGTATTGTCCACATTGTTCAACCCCGATCTCAAATTTTGAAGTTGCCATGGATGCAGATAATTATAAAGAAATTGTCGATCATGGAACGACATACAAATATGAATTAGAGGGTGAGCAAAAAACCTTTATCCTTGCATGGTCTACAACTCCATGGAATAAAATCGTGACACCGGCTTTGGCAGTCAATCCTGATCTTGAGTATGTCAAAGTAAAGCAAAACGACGAGATATATATTCTTGCAAAAACGACACTTAAAATTCTTGGTGAAAATCCATATGAAATTGTCGAGACAGTTAAAGGAAATGAATTAATTGGGAAGAAATTTATCCCACATTATGACTACTACACAATTGCAGATGGTGAAAAAGCATTTGAAATCATTGGTGGGGATTTTGTCACTGCAGAAGAAGGAACAGGTGTTGTCACAATTGCTGCATATGGAGAAGAGGATTTGAAAGTGATGAATGAGCAAAATGTGCATATTGAGATGCATCTTGATGAGGAAGGAACGATTAAGTCAGAAGTTCCACTCTTTGGTGGAATGTATTATCTCAAAGCAAATAAAGCTGTTAATGAAGATCTTCAGAGCAGGGGACTTATTTATAAAGATGAAGAGTATTCTCATAAAGTACCTCTATGTTGGCGATGTCATACAAGACTTTATTATGCTCCGATGAATGCATGGTTTGTGAATATAGCTGACTTAAAGGATAAATTAAAAGCAACAAATGAAAAAGTAAATTGGTTTCCAAAACACTTTAAGTATGGTCGATTTCTCAAGAGTCTTGAGAATGCGCCTGATTGGAATATCTCACGTAATAGATACTGGGGATCTCCAGTTCCAGTATGGGAATGTGAGTGTGGTGAGCGTTTTGTTCCAGGATCTATTCAAGAGTTGGAAGAAAAATCAGGAATGAAAGTGAGTGATCTCCATAGACCAGAAATTGATGATGTCACAATAGAGTGTTCTGAATGTCAAAAAACTGTCCATAGAGTTCCAGAAGTACTTGATAGTTGGATTGAAGCAGGATCTGCTTCATTTGCAGAAAGACATTACCCTTTTGCAGGAAATGAAAAAATTGAGGATTTTTTCCCACCAGACTTTATTGCTGAATATACAGGTCAGATAAGAGCATGGTTCTATGTTCTTCATGTTATTGGTGGTGCACTTTTTGATGCTCCTGCATTTAAAAATGTTGGTGTTGAGGGCGTCATTTTAGGAACTGATGGAAGAAA
>JAUPUR010000058.1 GCA_030917445.1 Patescibacteria group bacterium
TCTTTTAAGATCTTTACTTGTATCTCTGCAATCAACTTCTCGACGTCCTGCCCAAGTGATGCCAATTTCTGTGCATCAAGCGTTATTCCATTTTTTTCCATTGAAAGAAGTACAGGAATAAGTGGGACCTCGATCGTGGAAAAAAGCGAATACAGTTGTGGTAACTCTTTAAAAAGTTCTTGTTGTTTCATTCCAAGTGCATCAAGTGATGTAACTTTATATTTCTCAAGTATTTTTTCTTCCTCAGGAATTCCTCGTCCATCGGAAAGTAAATACTCAGCAATAAAACAATCAAAAATGTCTTTTGGGTCTTCGTTATTAAAATGTGATTTCCAGTCCCAGATGTATGTCATGCTTGCTCGATTATACTCCCCAGATTAAGCTCTGTACAGAAACTCTTGAAGTTTTGAAAAATCTCTCCTATGATTGAGATGAAAGGAGGTGAAATATATGGAATTTTTACCAATTATTCTTAGTGTTGTTGTGAGTATGATAATTGGATTTGTTTGGTATGGACCACTCTTTGGCAATCAATGGATGAAACTTGTCAATTTAACAAAAAAAGACATCGAAGACTCCAAAGATAAAATGCCACTGACCTATGCTGGTATGGCCGTCATAAGTCTAATTCAAGCTGTTGTCCTCTATCAATTTATTATTTCTCAAAACATCATTGGCGTCATGGGTGGAGTGTTGATCGGATTTTTCGTTTGGTTTGGATTTGTTGCAACAGTTAATTTTTCAACAGTACTTTTTTCTAAAAAACCTTTCGAACTATTTGCAATCGAATCTGGATATCAACTCGTCTATTTACTGATGGCAGGAGCACTTATCGGAGCTTGGAGATAATCCAACTTGCCATAGAATAATCTTTCTATGCTATAGTTTTTTTGTGGAGAAAAAAAACAAATATAACTATACAGAACTCCGTGTCATTGCAATCAGTTTGAGTATTTTATCTCTTGGTCTTGCCCTCGCATATCTGGGATTTTTTGTTTTCGGAGAATAATTATTTCTTGAGTGAATTAATTTCTTCTCTCAATATTTTCATGTCTTGAGTAATCCTCACTAAATGTGACTCTATCTTGAGCATAGGATCAAGATCTGGACCTGAAGATGAATTTTCAAGCATCTGATCATTGACCTGCATTTTTTCTAGATCCTCTGAAATATCCTCAACTTCCTCTTGGATTTCCACAAAATCACCTTCAATACCTTCAACATCCTCTTGGATTTCATCTATGTCCTCTTCAACATCTTCAAGACTTTTCGTATTTCTATTGACTGTAATTTGAATAAAAAGCGATAAATATATAGCCTCAAGAGAGACTACAGTCGTCAAAATTAACATTATTTTGTCAAATCCGACACCAAAAAATCGAAGAATGAATATTCCGATAAAAAAGAACGTATGAAGAAGAAGTGACTGAGTTGTTCCAAGCCAATGAGGTGCGACGAGTGCAATCTTCTCAATAAAAGATGACTTTTTTACATGTTGGTGCTCAGTCATATAAGTATTGTTTCACTGATATGCAAGGTGTGTCAACATTTTTCAGCAGACACATGAACAAATCTTGTCCTATAGTTTGATTTTCTGAGCCTGTTTTGCTATACTCTGTGACATTGAATGGAATAGGAGCACACGCGCTCTGTCTTCCACTCATTCTATCGCCATGAGGCGAAAGATCGCACATTCGCAATATAAGGAGAAACAAGTGGACTGGCTCACTGATACGACAAAGCCGGTAATCGCGGAGTTCTCGCCAATCGTGGCAGCTCTCCTCGTCTTCCTTCTCGGATTTGGCGGTGTCATGATGACCCGTAAGATCTATGAAGGTGAATTTTACCTGACAAGGTGGTGGAGTTTTCGGATCGGCGACTCGATCGCCCTTCCCCTCTTCGCCTTCTTCACTGCGTTGGCATTTCAGAAATCAACAGAATGGTGGAACCCTCGGTGGTTCAACTATACGTTGTTTCTGGCACTGATGATTCTTGGGGTTGTTTTCGCAAGACAACTACTCCTTGATGCGATGATTAATCGCAGTGTGAGCTTTGCTGAGGCCAACCGGCCCAGCGAACGCTTCCACACATACATCACGTGGCCATCCATTTTCGCACTCGTCGGAACCGCGCTCATCCCTCTGTGGACATGCGACGCTCCGATGAGATACAAAGTCTTGGCAACGGCCGGACTTGTCCTTTGTGGCCTGACGTTTCTTGTCGACAACACGCTTGTCGACAGGTCCACTGAAGGTATCTGAAGCGAAAGTTCATCATGGCCCCCGCAACCTGCGGGGGCCATACATCACTTTACCTTACTTTCTGAAGAATACGATTTAAATAGTGAAGTGTAGACTTTGAAAAAACAAACCCAAGTCCTAAAAGTGAAAGTCCAAGTGCTAAAAGCGTTCCCCCAATAACATCACTCACCCAATGTTCGCCAAGATATGGACGTGAGACAAGCATAATTCCAACAAATGTGACAATACCAAGTGACAGCACTATTTTTAAAATGCGAGGAATTCGTTTGCTATTCCATAAAAGATACAACAAAATTACAGAGAGAAAAACAGTTCTCCCGCTATGACCTGAAGGGTACGATGACTCAGTTCGAACATGAAATTGTGGAAATTCAAATGGATGTTCTGTCAAAAGCATAAATTGTGGTGGAGGTGGATGATCAACATAGATCTTCCCGAAAAGCTCAATAATGTGAAAAAGAACAAAACTTGAAAAAAGAACAATTCCTGCAATAAGTTTTCGTAACAAGAAAAGAAGTAGCAAAAGAACGACGGTCAATACTTCAAAGTTCCCAGCAATACTAAAAAATGAAAAAAGCGGAATTACTTGGCGTGAAAGATTGTCCTGAAGTCTCACTGTTGTATTGAAATCAAACCGTGTGACATAGTCTTCATGAACAATGTAGCTAAAAACAAGAAATGAAAGAAAGAAAAAAATTCCTAGAAAGAAAAAAAGCGCATTCTTCCGTGTCATCTTTCTATCATATCAAACCATAAAAAGATTAGGAGAGGTCAAGAGTTTTAAGATAATTTTTGAATTCCTCACTGATCTCAGGATGAGTGAGAGCAAGATCAACAGCTGTCTTCATATACTCAAGCTTATTACCAGTATCGTAATATTTCCCATTTTCAATCTCAACTGCATAAATTGGTACACCATTATCTCGAAGCAAGTTAATAGCATCTGTCAACCAAATCTCTCCACCTTTCCCAGGTTCAAGACTTTTCAGTGCTCCAAAAATTTCAGGAGGCACGATGTAAGCTCCATGAGTTGCAAGATTTGAAGGTGCTTGATCGGGATCTGGTTTTTCTACAATTGATTTAATTTTTGAAACATTTCCCTCAACAGGTTCGATATCAGCGATACCATATCTTTTCAAGTCTTCTTTTTTCTCAATCTTCACACCTGAAATAACAACTCCCCCATATTTTTCATAAACAGCCTTCATTTGTGCTAACCGTGGAGGATTTGAATAAATAAATTCATCTCCCCACAAAACAGCAAATGGTTCATTCTCAATGACTGGCTCTGCAGCTAGAACAGGTGTGCCATTTCCATATGGACCCTTTTGTCTCACATAAATAAAGTTTGCCATCTCAGAAATTTTACGAGTCGCATCAAGGAGTGCTTGCTTTCCACCAGCTTCAAGATTTTGAATAAGATCTGCATTCGGAA
>JAUPUR010000010.1 GCA_030917445.1 Patescibacteria group bacterium
CATATCACTTAGAAATACCAGCTCTGAAGCTCTCACTCCCTTTAATACAAACAAAAATCACCAACAATTCATGGGAAATAGCAGACGACGGAGCATCCTATCTCACTACTTCTGCACGGCCTGGAACAAAAGGTCCAATTGTTGTCTATGGCCACAATACAAGTGAGATATTCAAAAGTCTTCATAAAATTAAACAAAAACAATCAATACATGTTCAAACAAAAGATGGCAAAATTCATACGTATCGAGTAAGTCAGATTCTTCAAGTGAACCCAGATAAAATGAATATATTTGATGTCGAGGATGAAACACTTATGATTTATACATGTATTGGATTTGCTGATCTCCAAAGACTTGTCGTCATTGCAAAACCACCACAGAAGACAGTTTTTGAATAAGCCTCATAACTCTTCTTCTCTAGATAATTATTTCAATTAAGATAGTTATTCTTTTTCCTTCAATAATATTCTCTGCTTTTCTGACTGATGCTTTTAATGGGAGCATATATTTTTCTTCTTTACGGTCATAGAAAATTGAAGTTCTCCATATTGTCTCTCCAACAGTAACCTCAACCGGTAAAGACCCCCACCCACGACTTCTATCTCCAAAGCCTTTTTTTATATCAAGTGAAGTATCTTTAGGTACAAAAATAAAAAACCATGCAGCTGGTCCGTCAAAAATCTGAACTAATTCATCAATATTATATTCCGTATATTTCATCTGTGACTAGTTTTAAGCTATTTATACCTAATAAGAGTATAATAGATGTATTCCAAACACAAATTCCAAACCTATCATTGTTTTTCTTAGTACATATCCACCTCGTGAATGTGGAATAGCTACTTTTACCCAAGATTTGCTCCGCTCAAGTCAAAGCTTTCTAGATCCACTTGTTGATTGCAAAGTTGCTGCGCTCAATTTATCTCCACTAGATACACACAATTACCCACCTGAAGTTACTTGGAGTATTGATCAAAACAATGAGTCTGAGTATGTATCGCTCGCAAGTTCAATCAATGAAGATAACAATGTTACGGGTGTCATTATTCAACATGAATACGGAATATTTGGAGGAACTGAAGGTGAAATGCTTCTTGCCTTCATGGAAAAATGTACCAAGCCTATGCTGGTGACTCTTCACACTATTCTCCCCGAACCATCAGAAAAAATGAAAGAAGTCACACAAAATATTATCTCTCATGCTGACAAAATTGTAGTTCTCACAAAGAGCTCAAAAAAAATAATACAATCAATCTACACCGTTCCAAAAGAAAAAATTTTTGTTATCCCTCATGGAATTCATGAAATTCCATTTTCAAAACCCGATACTGCGAAGAAAAAACTTCAACTAAATCATCATACTATTCTGAGCACTTTTGGTCTTTTGAGTCGAGGAAAAGGACTTGAATATGTACTTCGTGCACTCCCTGAGGTAGTCAAAAAATATCCCAATGTTTTATATCTCATTTTAGGCCAAACACACCCGGTAATTCTGAGACAAGAAGGAGAACACTACCGAAATGAGCTCGCTGAGCTTGTCAAAGAACTTCATCTCGAAAAGCACGTCAAATTTTACAATCAATATTTTTCACTCCCTGAACTTTTTTCATTCCTCAAAGCAACTGACATCTATATCTCTACCTCTACTGATCCAAACCAGGCTGTAAGCGGGACACTTTCCTATGCTCTTGGGACAGGGAGAGCAGTTATCAGCACTGAATTTGCACAAGCAAAAGAAATAGTAACGGAAAAAAATGGAAGACTTGTTCCAATCAAAAACCCTCAAGCCCTCACCATTGCAATGCTCGATCTCCTCAGTGATGATAGTCGACTTCTCGACATGCATGAAAATGCATATGAACTTTCACGTCAAATGACATGGGAAACTGTAGGAAAGGATTATGTAACTCTCCTTGGAAAAATGATCATTCCAGAAATAAAAATTGATCACTTATTACGAATGACAGATAAGTTTGGACTTTTTCAATTTGCAAAACATACATCCCCTGATCGAGATCATGGATATACGATTGACGACAATGCTCGTGCAATGATTGTCTGCAGTTGGTTACTCAGAATAAAAGAAAGTGATGAGGTACGAAGACTTCTTCATATTTACCTACGATTTATAAAAACCTGTCAAAGTGAAAATGGTATGTTTGTGAACTACCTCGATACTGATAAAAAACCAACAAATCAAAATACATCTGAAGACCTAGAAGATGCACAATCCAGAACAATCTGGGCACTTTGTGAAGTGATTGCAAATAATTCATTGTCACAAACTATTCGAGATGAAGCTAAGTCACTTCTTCTTTTACATATTAAAAATAAGTACCCTCTCACTCACCTTCGATCAAAAGCCTTCACACTCAAAGGATTTGCACTTGTTCTCGAGCATCTCCCAGAGCACTCAAAATATTTAGAAGAAAAAATAAAAGATTACGCAGATGACCTCATAAAAAGTCTTAATCAATACTCATTTAAAACTTGGAGATGGTTTGAAAGCGACCTAAATTATAACAACGCACTTTTACCTGAAAGTCTCCTTATTGCAGGAAAAGCACTCAATAACGACGACTACAAAGAAAGCGGTTTGGCGTCACTTGATTTTCTCATCGGTAAAACTTTTTCCAAAATATACAAACCAATCGGACACAGTAAATGGTATAAAAATAATGAAGAAAGAAGTGAGTACGATCAACAACCTGAAGATCCAGCATCAATGATCACAACGCTGTATCAAGCATATGAGATCACACATGACGAAAAATATATAAAAAATGCAAATCTCTGCTTTAGTTGGTTTTTGGGTAATAACAGTTTGAGAAAACCAGTGTATGATAGTATCAGCGGTGGATGTTTTGATGGACTTCATCCTGATCGAGTAAATCTCAATCAAGGGGCTGAGTCACTTGTATCTTACCTCATGTCTAGTATACTTATAACCAAACTCAATTCATGAAAATCACCCAAATTAAAGACATCTTCCCAAATATTGAAGTTGCAAGATTCAACGTTGCTGTTTGGCAAAAAACAGGTGAAGACACTTTATGCTTTATCGGACGTGAAGTTTCACGGCCTGGTGTTACAGGAGAACCTGATACAGGAGTTCTGAAACTTTTTGAGGTAAATCTTGATGGAACACATCTTCAAGAGAAAACAATCTGGAAACCAATATACAACGGTATCAACCTTGAAGATCCCCGTGCACTAGAACTTCCTAATGAAAATCTCATTATTGGATTGACAGCAGTTCTGAGAGATAAAAATGGCAAACCTATCCCTTTTCCAGCAATTGTCAAAATCGACTCCCTCAAGTCATGGAAAAAAGAACTTCCTCCTTTTTTAGTTATAGATACATTTGGCCCTGGAAAAAATCTAACACCTGTTGATAGAAATACATATTTTTTTAGACCTGATGCACTTGAGTACTTCCACAAATTGCTTGTTTTTTCTCTTCACTCACAAATTCCAGAAAAATTAGGAGATATTCATTTTCCAAAAAATCTTCCATGGGCAAATTGGAGAATTGGTACAACAATGCCACCTATCTGGCTAACTCCACATGAAGCTCTCTTTATTATTCATGGCATATCAATTCAAAATATCCAAGGCATAGATAAATATATATATAGCATTGGAAGAGCAAAATTAACTCGCAAAAATGACGCTTTTACAGTCACAGTTGCACCAGAACCTATCATCACGCCTGATAATTTTCTTGATGAGAATGGACAACCACTCGTTGAAGAGTTACATCCAGAACTCAGGAAAGTTGTTTATTCATGTGGTGGAATCATCAAAAAAAATACACCTGATTATCTTTCACTCTTTGTCAATGTCGGAGATAGAACAACATTTGAAGTAGAGCTTTCATTAGAAGAATTGAAAAAAGACCTGTTTTGATATACCAAAAGGAGCGTCTGTGGGCTAAAACTATCTGGATTTTCCTATCCGATCTAACTTTTTCAACAGCTCATCAACAGGTATTCCACGGATATCAACATTATGTTTCTGTGCAATAATCATTCCTTGAATTAAC
>JAUPUR010000059.1 GCA_030917445.1 Patescibacteria group bacterium
AAGTATTTCCTCATTGAGTCTTAAAAGACCTGCTGTATCACCTGCTGAGTCACGGGATATTTTACGAAGTTCTTCTGAGTTTGCTGACGATTTTTCAGCAACTTCACGTTGTTTTTTGAGAAGTTCTTTTTGTGTGTCATATGTGTCATATGCATTTTTTGCTTGGGCTCCTGCAAGCTGTCTTTGCAGAGATGCAGCATTTCCACCCTGATAATTTGTCGAGAGTGAAACAATTTTTTGTCCTGCCTGAAGTGTTTGACCTTCTTTTGTGTGAATTGTGTCAACAACACCTGGTGTTTGAGCAACAATTTGAATAATGCCTTTTTTTTCTATCTGTGCTTGAAGTTTGACACTTGGTGTTTGACCAATTGCGAGTGTTTGTACTGTTTTTACATTTTCTACAGCTTTCACTTCTTTTTTTCCAAGATTTGATACAACTGATCCTGCAATAAGTATAAGGAGAAGGAGTCCTAGAGATGCAAAGAAAGCTAAAAATGGTCTTTTTTGCACAAAAGTAACGCTTTTTTTGTATCTTTTTGAAGCGAGAATGTTCTGTCGAATTTTTCTCACTCTGAATGATTTGATAGATGAAAGAATATTTTTCATGAAACTGAGTAGAATGAGGCTAGAGGAGCAGTTAACCTAAGTTCGAATGTGAGTATATAAGGTATTGTGCATATCGTCAAGTACTATCTTATAGTGAAGTTTTATTTTATCTAAGGAAGAGAAGGTAGTAAGCAATTCCAAAAATAATTCTGTAAATACCAAATCCTATAAAGGAATGATTTTGGACATATTTTAAAAGCCATTTAATAGCAAGAAGTGCAATGATATATGAAAGAACAAATCCAACCAGAATCAGCATCCATTCATTGCTAGTAAAAGCTATTTTTGTCTCTACAAGATCAAGTGTCGTTGCACCTACCATTGTAGGAATTGCCAGAAGAAAAGAGAATTCTACTGCATTTTTTCGACTCAGTCCTCCGAGTAGTCCTCCGACAATTGTTGCTCCTGCGCGTGATACACCTGGTACTATGGAAAAAGCTTGTGCAATTCCTATAGAAAGAGCTTGTTTGTGTGAGATATCTTCTAATTTTTCATCACTTATCTTTCTCACTGGAAGCATTTTTTCAATGACGATAAGAAGTATCCCACCCAAAATTAACGCAGTAACAGTGATAGAGGGATTGCCAATAAGCACTCCTTTGATAAGAGGATAAAAAGTGAACCCAATAATCGCACTTGGTAAAAAAGCCAAAATAATTTTTCTCCACAAAGTAAATTTAGTCATGAGTGTTTGAAAGTAAAGTGTGACAACCGAGAGGATCGCTCCAAGTTGTATGATGACTTCAAAACTTTTAACAAAGTTCGTTTGTTCAATATTCATTGCATGTGCTGCAAGAACAAGATGTCCTGTTGAAGATATGGGAAGAAATTCTGTAATGCCTTCGACGATAGAAAGAATTATGACGTGAAATATATCCATAAAGAAATAGTAGCAGATTAGCCTTTTGTACTAAAAGTTGCAAAGAGACCTACGTGATCTGAAAGGAGTTGTTTTTCCCCTCGTTCATTTTTCAGTGCCTGGGTAAAGATATTTTCTTTTTTTTCAAGAATGAGTGAGGGATTTTTGGTATAAAAAATATAGTCAATTCTTTCTGACTTTTTCTCACCCTCAAACCATTGGAGGTATGTTGAGGTTGTACTTTTTTCAAAAACATCTTTCATATCGGACTCAGTAATGAATTTCGTGTATAGCTCTGATGTATGAGGCATATTGAAATCTCCTCCAACAACGATGCTGTACCCTTTTTTTTGAAGACTCTTCAGTGATGCTGCGCATTGTCTCAGTTGTGATGTCAGAATTTTTGTATAGACAGATTTATTTCCCCATACTCCTGAGGAATTTTGTGTAAGATGTGTGTTGATGACCCATGTTTGTGTATCTTTAATTTTGAGAAGGAGCATCCCCTTTTGTGTTAAAGGTCCTGTAATTGATCTATTCCATAGAACTCCTTTATCAAAAAAATCAACAAAAAGCTTTTTACTTATTTTTCTTTTCGTAAAAGTAACCATTCCCCCTTTTGGTCCATATATTCCAAGTTGAAAATAGACTTTGTACTCTTTTGGCAATGCTCTTTTTAAAACGAAGAGGTGTGGATAGGTATGAACTTCTTGAAAAAGGAGAAAATCAAAGTTTTTTTTTGTAATTTCTTTTGCAATGAGTCGAAAGCGCCGTCTGACTTTTGTGCGTAAAAGTGTTGCAATGATTTTTTGTCCATGAAATGGAGCACCAAATACATTGTATGAGAGGAGTGTCAAACTTTGCTTCATAGCAGGATTATAGCAAGTTGTACATTTTGGTGTTTCTGATATTTTTGCTAAAATACGATTTGTGAAGAAATTTTGGTATCCTGTCACCATTGTTTTATGCTCAATTCTTTTTCTTCTTATCTATGGCGTTTTCTTTCTGCGTTCATCAGCTGATTCTCAGGTTGAGTCTCCTCTCCCAACTTTTTTGGACAGAAATCAGAATGGTCAGGTGACTATTTTAGATCTGTGGTTGCCTCTGCTTGAAAAATTTCAAGATGACACTGACCTTGTTCCTGCACATACTGCACGAGCTGTACTATTGTACGATCTCAAATTAAATAAGACACTATTTGAATATAACGCCAAAGAGAAAATGCCTATGGCATCACTCACAAAAATCATGACAGCGATTGTTGCAATGGAAAATCCTCGTTCTGATGATAGATATGTTGTCTCTGGAGCAGACCTTGTTGGTGAGGATAGTATGGGACTTGAGTCAGGTGAAATCCTCACACTTGAGGAGCTTTTATACGGACTGATGCTTAATTCGGGTAATGATGCATCTGAAGTTTTGGCTCGCAATTACCCAAGCGGACGACAAGCATTTCTAGAAGCGATGGCAGACAAAGCTGCATCACTTGGACTTAAGGATACACAATTTAGCAATCCTTCTGGTCTCCAAGGTGATGGCGTTCAGTATACGACTGCCTATGATCTTTTGGTGATGACACGGTATATGCTTAATAATTTCCCACAAATGAGGAAAATTGTCTCAACATACGAACATATTATCCCTGCAAATGCGACTCACAAAGAATATCATCTTTTTAACGAGACCAATCTACTCTCTACTTATCCAGGTGTTAAGGGTGTCAAAACTGGGTATACACCTGAGGCTGGTATGTGTCTTGTGTCTTACCTTGACTATGAGGGACATCATGTCATTGGTATATTGATGAATAGTCAGAATAGACGTCTTGAGATGAAAAATTTTCTTGATTACTCTCTTGAGAAGTTAGGGACGACTCCTCCAGCTACCACAGTTGAAATCTGAGCCTTCATTGAAGTACAATAGAGCAGCGAATATCAAATATGCCGCGGTGGTGAAATGGTATACACGGGGGCCTTAAGAGCCCTTGTTCGCAAGGACGTGGGGGTTCGAGTCCCCCCCGCGGCACCACCAGAATATTTCGGGGACTAGCTCAGTTGGCTAGAGCGCGCGGTTTGGGACCGTGAGGTCGAAGGTTCAAGTCCTTTGTCCCCGACACAATTAATAACATCAAACAATGACATCAGGGTTTTTGTAAGACCTCTGGAATTTTATATTTATTCCGTTTCTTCTTTTTGTAGCTCTTCTTCACTCACCTTTTCTCTTTTTGGAGCGGCGATGACATTTCTCAGTGTTACAAGAATACTATTTGCCCAGAGTGCATACCCAAAATCTGAAGGATGCCAGCCATCTGTTGCAATTGCTTCAGGATATGCTTTGAGAACAGCTTTGCTATCATTGAAGACATCTACAAGAACTGTATTTGTTTCCTCAGCTACTCTCACAATTATTTCATTGTATCTACTTGCCATAAATCTGCTGTATGTTTTGAGGAGCTTGGGAACAGATGTTGTGAGTGATAGATCCGGCACTGTACTAATAACTATTGTTGCACTTGTTTCTTGGTGAAGTGTACGGAGCAGTTTGCGAAGAAGTCTTTCATACTCATCAGTTCGTGTCCGTCTCACGATGTCATTTGCTCCAACTGAAATGGTAACGAGATCTGGATTTTGTTCGACAGTTTTGGGAAGTTGTTTGTCCAGAACGTCTTGAAGAATTGCTCCACTACGCGCAACATTATGATATTTTGTACTCCTGTAGCGTTCTTTGAGTGATGAATACACTATTGGTGCATAAGACCTCTCAGGAGTAGATGCACCCATTCCCTCGGCAGTACTATCCCCCATGGCAACATATGAGAAAGTATGTGTACTACTTTTAAGGATCTGGATAAATCTTTTTTTAACTGTGTAGAGTATCACTGGTAATTTCATATTTTTATTATACTGTATTTTTGAAAAAATCTAGCATTTTTTCCTTTGAAAATGTTATAATCGTGATTATTGCGGGTGTAGTTCAATGGTAGAACACAACTTTTCCAAAGTTGATACGAGGGTTCGATTCCCTTCACCCGCTCACTGTCATGCATACAACAACTGATAATTATCGCAAACATACAACTTCAAGTTCTCTTCAAAAAAAACTTCTTGCAAAATTTAACGCAGCTCTGCTTGAAGAAGCAAAAAAACTCTCTCCTGAGTCTATATTGGATGTGGGATGCGGTGAAGGTTTTACTCTTGAAATGCTTCGAGAAAATAATGTTGGGAAAAATTTAGAAGGTGTTGATTTTCTCGATCGTGCGATAGAACTTGGTAAGAAAGAGCATCCAAAATTGACACTTAAGCAAGGATCTATCTTTGATCTGAAATATAAAGATAATTCATTTGATTTAGTCATCTGCTCTGAAGTCCTTGAGCATATTGAAAATCCTGAAGAAGGATTAAAAGAACTTGTTCGTGTAAGTAAAAAATACTGTCTTCTTTCTGTTCCAAATGAGCCATTTTTTATGCTGGGAAATTTAGCTCGGGGGAAAAATATTTCACGTTTGGGTAATGACATCGAACATATCAATCACTGGGCCTTTTGGCAATTTAAGGGATTTGTAGGAAAGTATTTGAGTATAAAGACCGTTCGACTTCCTATTCCATGGACATTGATTGTTGCTGAGAAAAAGTAAAGCTACTTATCTTCTTCTGAATTGAGGCTATTAAAAAGAACCATCAAAAATGAAACAAATGGAATTGAAAGAAGCGCACCAATAATTCCCATCAAGTTTGCACCAATCATGACAGCCACAATGACAACGACAGGGTTAAGTCCTACGGCCCTTTGCATGATTTTTGGAACAAGAATGTTGTTTTCAAGCATTTGAATGACAAGGTATAAAAGTGCAACTATAACTGCAAGCGTAGGCGAGACTGTCAGTGCGACAATAATCGCTGGAATTGAAGCAATAATTGGTCCAAGTGTAGGAACAACTTCCAACATACCCGCAAGAATAGCGAGTGGTAGCGCATAAGGAACTTGAAGAATACTGAGAACAATGTAGGTAATGATTCCAATAGCAAAAGACAAGATAATTTGCCCCTGAAGCCATGCACCTAATTTTTCATCGATCACCTCAAGAGTTTCTACTACTCTTGCTCTTTGAGATCTATGAAAGAGGTGTGAAACACTTTTTTTGAATTGATCGTGATAAAGAACAAGATAAAAACTTACAACCAGTACGGTAAGTATTGAAAAAATACTGCCAAAGACTTTGCTTGTGACACTAAATGCATTTCGTCCGATGCCATCAATCTCTCGTCCAATAAATGATTGAATACCATTTGGGTCTACTTGAAATCCGAGTAGATCTCCTGATTGTTTGAGATAACCTGGAAGTCCTGTTAAAAGAGAAGCTACTTGTGACGCAATAAATGGAATCAGTGGAAAGACGATAAGGATAATAAAGATGATAATACTGATGAAAGGGACAAACGCTGCAAAGAAGTTAGGAAAACCTTTTCTCTTCAAGTATTTAACAAGAGGCAAAAGTGAAGAATTAATAATGTACGCCAAAAAAATTGACATAATGATGCCGCGAGTTTGAAAGAGAAACCACCCCATTGCGATAATAAAAAGCGCAAGAATTACTTGGTTACGAAGTAAATAGAGAAAGAATTTGTGTGCCATTGCTACCTATAAGTATATATGAGGACGCCTGATTGTCAATAAATGGTCAAGATGAGGCTCACTGTGATAAAATACATTTACATTTGCGC
>JAUPUR010000060.1 GCA_030917445.1 Patescibacteria group bacterium
ACAGGGTTAGGACGAAAATACAAGCAGCTTTTTGCGTTTTGGAGGTATATATTTTGTTTTGAGGATTGAGAGGGTATAATAGTGACTCAATGGCAGATAATAAAGATCTTCAGCATGTTGGTATTATCATGGATGGAAATAGAAGGTGGGCAAAAAGTCAGGGACTTTCTCCTGAAATTGGTCATGAAGAAGGCGCACGAAGAATTGAGCCTTTGGTAGAAGAAGCTGTTAAAAACAAAGTAAAGTTTCTTACTTTTTATTCTTTTTCGACAGAAAATTGGAAAAGGAGTCCTTTTGAGGTACAGAAAATTCTTCAAGTATTTCGAACAATGCTTTATGACACAACAGTTGATCGTCTCCAGGAAAAAGGAGTAAAGGTAAATATTATCGGAAGTTATAAGGCATTTCCCAGTGACATTGTCCAGAGAGTAGAAGAGATCCATGAAATGAGTAAGAAAAATGATGTCATCACTGTGAATTTTGCACTTAACTATGGTGGGAGAGATGAAATTATTCGTGCAGTATCGTGTCTTGTGGAAAAGAAAGAAAAAGTAACAGAAAAATCTCTTGCAGAACTTTTGGATACTTCCAATCAACCGGATCCAGATCTCATTATTCGAACTGGAGGAGAACGAAGGCTCAGTAATTTTTTAACATGGCAGTCAGTCTATAGTGAATTGTATTTTACAGACGTACTTTGGCCTGTTTTTACACCACAGGAATTTCAAAATGCAGTATCATGGTACAAAGAACGTGAGAGACGGTTTGGATCATAAAGGCACTTGACCTTTTCTTCAAAAGTTCCTACTCTTTTTATTGGGTCTTGAAAAGAATAACTTTGTGGACGTATAATATGCGTCCGTTTTAGTCTATGGATCAACATCATTTTATTGAAAGTGTAATTTTTATTGGGGCATTCCTTGCAGCAATTGGAATTCTCCAATTTGTCACAAAAAAGATTTCATTTCCTTTTACTGTAGCTCTTCTTCTCGCGGGTTTTGTTACTCAGTTTGCGAGTCATTTTTTCCACATAGGCGGTATATTAACTCTTTCTCCAGATATTATTTTCTTTGTTCTTCTGCCTATACTCCTTTTTGAAGCATCACTCCATATTAATATTCATGAATTCAAAAGACAGTTTAAAACAATTACCTTCTTGGCGACGTTTGGACTATTAGTATCTATTTTTGTGGTCGGTGTGGCACTCGCTTTTTTCCTCGGTATGCCTCTTCCTGTAGCGCTTCTTTTTGGAGCACTTATTTCAGCAACAGATCCTATTGCGGTTCTTGCACTTTTTAAATCACTTGGCGCACCTAAAAGACTTGCACTTCTTGCTGATGGAGAAAGTATGTTTAATGATGCGACAGCAGTTATTGCATTCCGTGTTATCTCTACATGTGCAGTTGCGCAGACAGCTTTTCGCCCTTTGACACTTGTCGAGAGTACTGCACAATTTCTTTATGTTTTCATTGGAAGTATCATTCTTGGTGCGATCATTGGATTTGTTTCATCATGGCTCTTTGAGAGATTGAAAGTTGATAGAATTCTTCTTGCAAGTGTAACAACTGGTGTTGCAATATTTTCATTTGCAGGAGCTGAGCATTTTTTCCATCTCTCTGGAGTAATTACGACTGTTATTGCTGGAGTAATTGTGGGGAACATTGGTCGACGACGTGTCTCAGGTGAGGTTATGCACTATATCGAAGAGTTCTGGGAATATGCAGGATTTTTCGCTCTTTCTCTCGTATTCTTCTTTGCAGCGTATCAGCTAGATTTGAGTCTTTTCCAATCTCAGTTACCAAGTTTGGCATTTGTTATTTTTGTAGTTCTTGTTGCTCGGGCAATATCTGTTTACCTTACTGCGTATCTCAGTAATAAGCTGCCATTTTTTAATGATGAACCAAATATTCCGATGAGTTGGCAACATATCCTTAACTGGGGGGGCCTTCGAGGGGTTATTCCATTGGTGCTTGTATACTCACTTCCAGATAATTTTGCTTTTAAAGAGACATTTCTTCAATTTACTTTCGCGACACTTCTCTTCACACTTTTTGTTAATGGGCTTACGATCAAATCACTTCTCGTTAAATTAAAGTTGCATCTTCCACGCAAAGAAGAACAAATTATCGCTGATGAACTTGCTCTTTTTGAGATAGATGAAAAGCGACAAAAACTCAATCAGTTATCAAGTAAAGAATTTTCTTCAACTGTTATTTCTCACATGGAAAAAGAACTCAAGATTCAAGAAAGCAAATATAAAAATGAACTCTTATCTCTCTCAACACCTGAAGAATTTTTGACAAGTCTTAAACTTCAAGCATTGTCAATTGAACGTGCCTCACTTCGCAAGCTCTTTGAGCAGGGTAGATTTACGGAGGTTGTTTTTCATGAGTTCGAGTCTGAACTTGATATTCAACAAGATGCACTTGAGTATCCAGGTCTGCATGGAATGAGGACAATTGGACGTGAAGGTATGATAAATGCGGGTGCTTCATTTAGAAAAAAAGTCTTCAAACTTCGAAAATTCGCAACTTCATTTGGTTGGCTTAGTCGTTTCTTGGATTTAACTGAGGACTCTATTATTAGAGATCGGTATGGGCTTTTAAGAGCACGACTATTTACATCATTTGCGGTTCTTGATTATCTTGATCGAGTTGAGAAGATTATGACCGGTAAGGAATTGAAAAAGGCTATTGATGTGGTTCGTTCCATGCAAAAGAAATTTATTGCGAGTAATAATTCAGAAGTAGTTGAGCTAGAAAAGAAATATCCTCATATTGCGCTTACTTATCAACAGAAAACAATACAGACACTTATCCGATAGTAGTTGATTTCCCTCATTTTTTTGCTATAATTTCCTCCCTACAACGTAATGTAGGTTTTGCACGTTTACAAATCAGACTATATTTTTTCTTAACACAAAAGCGTGTTATTGATAAGATTTTTTGCTGGTGCCAGATGAGGACTGTCACTTCATCCGGCATCAGCAGAGTGAAAAGGAGCATTTTTTTGTGGACTGACATGCGTCAGATCCAAGTGGAGTAAAAGGGGGAAAGAACGTGGAGTTTTTTGCGGACCACTCGATCGTGATCGGGTTGATCGTTTTTGTCTTGATGTATGCTGGAATCACATTCGAGCATGCACATGGAATCCAGAAAGAGCCAATCTCTCTCATAGGAGGGGTTCTTCTTTGGATCATCGTCATTTTGGCAGACGTACCAGGTATCGACCACGATTTGGAAGTTGCGGGAGCGGAGATCATTGAGATCGTCCTCTTCCTCATGTTCGCGATGACACTGGTTGAGTTTCTTGATCAGAAAGGGTTCTTCGAGCTGATTCGATACCAACTGCAACGCCGTTCGTTCGGCGACCGCAAGCAGTTTGTCGTTATCAGCGTGTTGACATTCTTTCTGAGCGCGATGCTCGACAACCTCACGACGACACTGGTGATGCTTACGATTGCTGAGAGATTTTTCAGTGGCAACAACCGCTTGGTTGTCTCTGCAGCAATAATACCGAATGCAAACGCAGG
>JAUPUR010000061.1 GCA_030917445.1 Patescibacteria group bacterium
ACCTAACGTTCCGATAATAATTCCTCCCAAAAGAAGTCCTTGGAACTGGATAGATGGTCCGAGTCCTTGGAGAAGAGAGTATGAGTCCTCGGTACCAAGGCCTGAAAGTTTGGCGAATGAAACAAAAAGTGTTGCAAGAACACCTGTTAGAACTAGACTCAGTGTTGTTGCGGTGAGTGCAATGGTTGTTCTTTGGGAAAAACCGTGAGCAATATAAAGAGTTAAAACCATAATGATAGAGGAGCCGATGATACTAATGAAAAGGGGGTTGGAACCTTGAATAATTTGAGGAACAATAAACCCCATGATAATTACAAGACTGATGACCATGCCAACAAATGAACCAACACCTTTTTTTCCTGCGACAACGATGGTTGCTATTAAAAAGAGGAAAGCAAGGAAGACGACATTTGGCAATCGATATCTATCATAAATTCTCACAGAGCCATCCTCACTCCTTGTTACAATGACTTTTTCACCTTTTTTTACCATTTGGTCAGTGGTAATAACGAGCATACCTCCATGCTCAACTTCAACAAAGGAGTTTTTTTGAGGTCCATCAAGTATTTTTAAACGAACTGTCTGAAAGAGATTTTTTTTCTCTCCAATATCTTTAGTTCCAGATTTTTTTATTTCTATGACTTCTGCTTTATAAAAATTATCAGTTGATTGTGCCGAGACAACGGAAGGAAAGACAAAAAGAAAAGAGAAAAGGAGGAAAAACAATTTCATATATGTCATTATAACAAACCTTAAAAATTCACACTTGACAAATGCAAGTAAGTTGCGTATTATAAATGCAACTGGTTTGCACTTGCCAATCTTTTGAAAGGAGGTAAGCGTATGAGAACAATGTTTTATGACGTCAAGACTCGACAAAAAATCGAGACAGATGTTACAGACAAAGTAGAGTATCAAGTCAATGGAAAGATAAGATACGCAGTTAAAGGGAAGACCAGTGATGGTCGTAATTTAACAAAATTTGTTAGTCAATCAGACTACGAAAGCATTTCACTTTAAATCAGTTGTGTCTTTGCTCGGCACTTTAGACAATACAGATTTTCATTTGTATACTTGGAGAGGGAGGAAACTCCCTCTCCATATAAATATGGATCCTAAAACAATTTTACAAAAAGAATCATTGAAAGTAACACCAACTCGCATAGCTGTGTTGAGTTATTTATATAGTACAAAACTTCCATGTGAAGTTGATGATATTTTTCATCATGTGGATAAAGAACATCATGATGCTGATAGAGTAACAATTTATAGAGTTCTTGAAGCTCTTTCAGAAAAGGGTTTAATCAAAAAACTTGAATTTGGTGAAGGAAAATACCGTTATGAAATTGCGGGGGATGATCATCATCATTTGATTTGTGAGAAATGTGGGAAAATCGAAGATATTTCAGATTGTGGAATTTCACGCATGGAAAAAGATATTAAAAAGAAAAAAAATTTTGTAATCAAGCGACACTCCCTTGAGTTTTATGGAGTGTGTCAATCATGTCAGATTTAATAACAATCATTTTATATACAACACTTGGAGGAGCATTAGCTCTTGTCGGGGGATCCATCCTTTTGACAAGAAAAAAATTGTCTCATACCATAACGCATGCTCTTGCTGCGTTTGCTGCAGGGTCACTTCTTGGTGCGTCATTTCTTGATTTACTTCCAGAGGCATTTCATCACCTAGAAGAACTAGGAATTGAAGAGGGCGAAACAACAATTTTTATGGCAGTACTTTTAGGAATTGTTTTTTTCTTCCTTCTTGAAAGAGTGATTCATTGGTTGCAACATCCTCATAGGGAACATAAGGATACTGATCCAAAACCAATAGTGCCACTTGTTGTCTTTGGAGATAGTGTCCACAATTTCATCGACGGAGTAGTTATAGCTGCGACATTTCTTGCGGATCCGACTTTAGGAATTATTACGACATTTGCAATTGTTGCACATGAGTTGCCTCAAGAAATTGGTGATTTTGGAATACTTCTCCATGAAGGTGTGAAGCGAAGTAAAGTGTTTTTATACAATGCTCTAAGTCAAGCAGCAGCAATTGTTGGAGCAATTATTACGTATTTTGTAGGAACCTCCGTTGAAGGAATTTTGCCATTCTTGATCGCTGTGACTAGTGGGTTTTTCATCTATATTGCACTTTCAAATTTAGTGCCACAAATTCATGAGGAAAATAAGAAAGGTTTTGCGATACTTGAGACATCAGCTTTGATCATCGGGATTTTAGTGATTTGGGGGTCACTTTCTTTCCTTGGACATGGACACTAACGGGTAATTTCACAAACCTCTGCTTTTTTAAGCGATTGAATATTCATAAGTACTGAAAGAACCAAAAGACCCACAATAGCTCCTTGTATAAAAATATTGTGGAGAAAAAGCGTGAGAGGCCCGGTCGCTGGACCTAGAAAAGAAAGAAGCGTGATACCACAACTTGGACAACCACTACTTGCGAGTGCAAGTACCCCAACTCCACCAAATGACATCCTTTTTTTTCCGGGAATAATTCTTATTTTGCTGAGTGAAGAGAAAAGGAATGCAGTATTTAATCCAACCAGGAGTGCAACAGCATTGGTAAAGAGTATTTCTTTGAGCGGAAACCCTATCCAAAACCCCTTTATGAGTTGATAAAGTAATGTGATCTGATAAAGAAGGGGATAATCACTGAAAAGAGTCGTATTTATCAGTCTATAATTGAAAAGATAAATTTGAAGAAGTAAATACAAAGATGTTGTAACTAAAAAAACTATTAAAAATCGAAGGCTCAGCTCGTTTTTAAGAAGGAAAAGAGTGGAACTATTTGAGTTCTTGTTCAATAATTGTTTTGAATGCGTCATAGGGCAGCGCTCCAACAACTGGTTGGCCATTTACAAAGGTGGTTGGTGTTGCGTTCACCTTTGCAGCTTGTCCGTCAGCTAGATCCTTACTCACTTTATCTGCATATTTTTCAGTTGTCAGACAGGTTGAAAAAGCTTGTGTGTCTAGGCCAAGATTGGCTGCGTAGGTGGTGAACTCTCCTATAGCTACTTCAGTTGTCATCGGACTCCAAGATTCTTGATTTATAAAGAGTTGGTCATGATACTCCCAGAATTTTCCTTGATCATTTGCACACTCTGATGCTTCTGCTGCAAGAGGTGCGAGTGGGTGATTTGGAAGTGGGTAGTGTCTAAATGCGATTGCAACTTTTCCTGTATCTACGAAATCTTTCTTTATTTGTTGATAAGCGCCATCAAAAAGACTTTTACAGAATGGACATTGAAAGTCACTAAATTCGACGAGAACAACTTTTGCATCTTTATTTCCAAGGAGAGGAAGTGTTCCATTTGAAACATTTTGTTTGCCAGGAGTGGGAGTAGGCTGTGCTCCAAGGACTGTTGGTTGTGAGTTCTCAAGTTGTCTCTCCAAAGAGGACACTTTTGCAGTTTGATAACCAAGTCCAAAAGAGATGAGTACAAGGAGCGCTCCAACAAGAAGTGGTACAAATTTAGCCTTAAGAGGAAACTTGGGGAGTTTTAACTCGACGTAATCATTTGATGAGGATTTGTTTGATGAGATAGATTGACGTGTTGCCATAAACTCATTTTGTCAGGTCGAATCATGATTGTCAAACAGTTTTACTTGAAAGATTATCATGTCAATATCTATTTATTGACAACCCTCTTACTCTGATATAATCACTAGATGGAGAATAAAGATCAACCACAAGATGTTCCTGTCATAGAACCTCATCTTCCTCTTCCTGTTGAACCTGTTGTTCCTGTTGAAAGTCCTCGTACACCACTGAGTTCGCTTGCACGAATGGTCGTTGAGAATTTTGAAGGTGATCTCAA
>JAUPUR010000062.1 GCA_030917445.1 Patescibacteria group bacterium
ATTTTTACAATAATATTCATGTTTCAAATATCGCTGATGTTTTCAACAATAGTGTGTGGGATCTCATAACAGGTGGTAATTCAGCTGACAACAATAATGGTGATGTAGCAATAAAAACAGGAGGTATCGATCTTTCAGTTCTTCTTGAGAATGATATAAATAACAATGTTGTTGTTGTTGATTGTAATTGTGATGAAGATCCTGAGGAGCCAGAAGAACCTGAAGAACCAGAGCCTGAAAATCCTCCATCAAACGGTGGTAATGGCGGCAACGGAGGAAACGGTGGATCAAGTAGTGGTGGATCATCTGGAGGAAGTGTTTTGGGAACAACTACTGGAGATATTCTTCCAGCAACGGGAAATCCATGGATCCTTCTCGCAATACTTGGCAATCTCTTGATGTTACTCTTTGGTACGGTGTTAAGACTGAGATCCGGTAGATCACCAGGATTTGCAATCGTTTAAAAATCATCCCCAGCAATGGGGATTTTTTTTGCAAAAAATGATGAGAATCAGTACAATACCGACTATGCGAAAAAAGCCGACATACTATCTTGGAAACTTCTTTATTTTTCTTTCCCTCTGCGGATTTCTTTTTATATTTTTTCCAGTACTCACAGCGTATCTCTATCCCCCATCTTTGACAGCTGAAGAAAGACAAAGTGGATATACTCTCTCAATTCCACGAATAAAAGCTGAGGGGAAAGTCATTGAAAATGTTGATCCATTTCAAAAAGATGAATATATGAGTGCTCTTAAGAAAGGCATTGCACATGCCAAAGGGACATCCCTACCTTCAGAAAATGGTATGAGTTTTCTCTTTGCACATTCATCTGGACTTCCATGGGAGTTAACTCGATATAATAGTGTCTTTTTACGGTTAAATGAACTTCAAAAAAATGATGAGATAATTATTAAATACAAAGGAGAAAAATATACATATAAGGTAGCAGACAAAAAGGAGATATTCCCTCACGAGGTTGAGTATTTACTCAAGCAGTCACCATACGATCTCATTCTTCAAACATGTACACCAATTGGAACTGATTATAAAAGGCTACTGATCTTTGCTCAGAGAGTGACGCCTTAAGCTACAATATACCACTGAAGACTGTAGACGATAACGAGTACGACAAGCGCAAGAACAAAGAGCGCACCATACCCTACAAGATTGTGAACTGGGTCTTCAAGTTTTTTGTGATAGCCTCTTTTGTGAAGTGGAACTGATTTCTTTTTTGCCATATTTACCTCCTTTCGCTCTTATTTAATAGTGAAAGAAAGTGAAAAATTTGTCAAGTAAGACTTTAAAAAAGTGAGTTGAAGAATGTGGCAATTGATGAAAAAATGGAATCTATAAGCGATTGAGTATCTTGTTCCTCTTCTTTTGTACTTTTTTCTTGAGTTTTCTTTTCTTCTTTATCTGTTGCACTGTTTGTAGACTCATCATTTGTATCATTTGTGTTCACTTTGACAACTGTTTGACCATCTTCAGAGGAATAATCAATCTCCTCACCGTTTTCTGATTCAAAGGTCTTCACATCCCCATTTGTTTCTATTCTTACCTTGGTACTGCCTTGTGATGACTCAACTGATGTAGACTGAGTTGTTGAGGTGTGTGAGTTGATGTTGACAGAGGTTGAGCCAGATGAATTAACTTTTACTGATGTTTCGGCAGAAATACGTGAGACAAAGAGAAAATTGAGAGTAAGTACTGCTATGAGTATTACCAAGCTATTCATAATACTATAGTATCAAAGTATTGTAAATTTTATGTAAGAATATCTTGTCTTATCAACAAAAACCCTGCCGCGTTGTACACCGCTAGGCAGGGTCTTGCTCTTCTAGAAGTTATCTCTCGGGCTTAAAGAGATAAGGTATTTACGCCTACAGTTGTTGTATTTGTTACTGTTGCGTCAGCATCACCAGTTGTGACTTCGACATCACCACCAGTATTTTTATCTGCTGTGTTATTGCCAGTATCCTGGCCTACTACTACTCCATTTACTACCATAGTAACGTTCTTTTGAGTAGCTTTTACTTTGTGCTTGTTGGAGACTTTGACCTTGTTAGTCGAGTCTGCACCATTGTTTTTTACATCAATAGTGAGATCGCTGTCCGGGCAGCCACAGCCATTTACAACTGCACTATTTCCACCTGTTGTTGTGTTATTGGTAACTGTTGCAGTTGCATCACCAGTGTCTATTGAAACGTTTCCACCAGTGTTCTTACTTGCAGTATTTCCGCCAGTATTTTGTCCAATCATCACATTGTTTCCAACAGATGTCATATTCATTTGTTTTACTTTCATCACGTGAGAACTCTTAACCTTTACTTTATTTGTTGAGTCCGCACCATTACCAGAAACAGTAATGTCAGTTGCAGCAAGTGCAGCTGGTGCGAAAGATGTTGCTAACAAACCAGCTGTTGCTACGGCTGTTGTTATCTTTGCTTTTAAATTTGTCATATTTTTCACCTCCTTTCAACCGCCAGCTGGCGGTCCGATCTACGATTCGGTAAACGCTAAGAAAGTTAGTTCTTAGATCTCACATTGTTTTTCTGACTCTGCGTCGCAGTCATCAGAATTTCCAGAACCACCTTTGGCTGAGTCACTGCCGCCTTCTCCGCGAATGGTGTCATTTTCACCGTCTCCACTGAGTGCGTCATCTCCGTTTCCACCCCAAAGTTCGTCATTTCCAGAACCTCCTTTGAGACTATCGGATCCACCCATGCCATAGACTTTGTCATCGTTACTTCCTCCGTCTAGTGAGTCTGACTCATCGCCACCGATGATGACATCGTTTCCAGTGCCACCGTCGATTTTGTTACTTCCAGCTCCTCCGACTATACAGTCGTTGCCACCTTTGCCATCGATCTTATCTGATCCACCGAGACCAAATATGAGATCGTTGCCAGCAGTACCATTGATCTTGTTAGATCCTTCAGTACCGATGATTGGTGCGCCATATGTATTTCCAGTTGCACTACATGCGAGTGGAACAGCATATGGATCTGGTGTTGGCGTTGGAGTCACTGTTGGTGTTGGAGTTGGATCTGCAACGACAGTGATCTTGTATGTATCACCTGCGTCATTACTCCAAGCGGTCATATTTCCTTGAGCATCACGAGCTCGTACTTGAAGGTAATAGTCGCCAACTGGTGCGCCAGGTGTTGGAATTTCGGATGCATTTAACCATGTACTACTGTAGACAAGGTTGGTGTATCCTGCGTCTGAGAATGCTTGGTATTGATACTCAACTGGTGTATAGGTACCAGGCGTTGAGTCATTCCAATCAATTTCAGTTAGTGCTGAAGTTGCGACAATTGCTCCATCTGATGGAGTAGTAATTACTGGAACAGATGGTGCGACATACATTTCGAAATCGTATGTTGTGACACCTGAATCAAGATTTACAATTACTTTGTCTAAGTAACCATCAAGCCCTTCATCGCTTGTTGAAGTATCTCCGACATTAAGAGCAAAAACTCTTATATTTGATCCATCACTCAACAAATTCATCTCTGCAGGAATTGCTGGACATGTAAATGGTGATGCAGTTCCAGGAGCACCTGTTCTTGTAGTGACAGGATATGCTTGCATTGGATCAAATGTCACCGTTGTAAAACCAGCAGTTGAACCAACTGTAGGGACAACATTGTATCGACAATCATAGAATTTAAGATCGTCTGAGACTCCAAAGTTTGCGTAGACATTCATATAGAACTGTTCTTCTTCAGTATCGACTCCTCCACTTCCGATTTTAAAGTCATAAGAGATAGAGTTAACATTGGTAATTGGTGTGTTAACAAAATTTTCTCCGATGAATTTATCAGCCGCAGTATTTCCGATTGGTTGGACATAAAGACTTCCCGAACCAATACTTGCAGCTGAATTGTTAAATTCAAATGGTGTATCGGTTGCTATATCTCTATTAAACATCCATCCCGGTGTATTTTCTGCATTTGTCGTATTACCAGTAACAACAACTGTAGAATCTACAGCAAAAACAGGACTGAGTACGATTGCAAAAAGTGTTAGTGTTGCGAAGAAACTTCCAAGAATGTTTTTTGTATATTTCATATATTTCACCTCCTTTCACAGGCAGGAAAAGATAAATTCTCCCCCCTCTTATTATTCTTCAACCCGGGAGATAATGAGAGAGGGGTGCAAAGTATGAAAAAACCCCTCATATCCCTCCAACACCGGATATAAGGGGTTAGTGCTGTTGCCGAGATATTCTAAGCATGATACCGGACAGGTAATACGCATCATAAAAATAACTAGTGCACTTCTCGGGATTTTGCCTGATGTAGTAAGTTAAAGGAAAACTGTACTACTTGTCTCCGTTGACGGACGACTTTTAATACCCACTGCAGAGATCTTAATGAAATTCATCTGATGTGTCAATTGTAACGAAGTGAGTCAAAAGAGATCAGAATTTTATTCGTGTACGCACGTTTTGAGGCAAATGTTTTTCTAGAAGAACAAAGGTTTGATGAGCATAATTTGTGTAAGAAAGCGGTGTGAGTGGACGTTCTTCACCATAAGTTGGTCTCTTCCAAAGACTTCTTTTTTCTGTTGAAACTGGCCTGGCAACAATTGATCCTTTGGAAGGAATGAAATGAACTTCTTGTGTTTGTCCATCAGGATCGCTTGTATCAAATTCAGCAAGTTTTTCCCGTGAGTGAAGTATTGAGCCAAGTGCATCAGTTAAATTTGTATGAAGTGATGCAAATCTTTGAGAGAATTTTGCTGGTACGTCGTAAAGTCCTTCTGCGTATTTTGCTTCATACTCTAAAATTGCTTCAAGTACATCATCATACCCTGCAATGTTATAAAGAGAGTTCTGATGTCTATAGAGCGACATTGTTCTTAAAATACTGATAACTTCAAAGGGTGTCAGTCGTGATGTTTGAGGTACACGATCAAATGTTGTAATCATGTTTTGATTTTGGCCTACAAACTGGAGTCCTTTTTGAGACATTTCTGAGGA
>JAUPUR010000063.1 GCA_030917445.1 Patescibacteria group bacterium
AGCGCTTGGTCCTCACGGAATTCAAATCATGGAATTTGTCAAAGCATTTAATGACAAAACAGCTGATCTCAAAGGCAACATCATTCCTGCTGTTATTACAATTTATGAAGATCGAACTTTCTCATTCATAACCAAAAAACCACCAATCTCTGAAATGATCAAAAAGGCTCTTGGCCGCGGCGGTGCAAGTAACCCAGGGAAAGAAAAAGCAGGAACACTCTCAAGTGCTCAAGTTGAACAAATTGCAAAAGACAAATTAGAGGATCTCAATACTGATAATATCCAAGCAGCATCAAAGATTGTTGCCGGAGTTGCACGAAGTATGGGTGTGGAGGTAGGAAACTAATATGGGAAAAATTAGAGTAAAAGCAGTTGGAGACGAAGAATTAGAACAACAGCAATCTGCTGATGCTAAAAAAAGATCTGATGCAAAAAAAGATCTTCGCCAAGCTGAAACTGAAACTGTTGATGTAGTTGAAAATGTTGCTGAAGAAAAAGCAGTTAATGCTCCAAAAAAAGCTAAAAAAGAGAAATTTCTTAAAGAAGTTGTCAATAAAAGATCAAAATCATATACAAATATGGCAGCTCTTGTTGACCGCACAAAACTTTATTCTCTTTCTGAAGCAGTAAAAATCCTTCCAACACTCAAAAGAGCAAAATTTGATGAAACAGTGGAACTTCACTTTACCCTCACTGATGGAAGTATGTCAGGAAGTGTCATTCTCCCACACGGTACTGGAAAAGAAATTAGAGTTGCCATCGCAGATGGTGCTGATCAAAAAGCGATTGATGAACTTGTCAAAAAAATTGAATCTGGTACAGTCGATTTTGATGTTCTCATCGCGACACCTGATGCAATGCCAAAACTTGCAAAAGTTGCGCGCGTTCTTGGACCACGAGGACTTATGCCAAATCCAAAAAATGGAACTGTAACGCCAAAACCACAAGAAGCAGCAGAAAAATTTGCAGGTGGTCAAATGAATTACAAAAGTGAAGCGAAATCACCTCTTCTTCATGTAGCTATTGGAAAAGTCTCTTTCAAAGAAAATGAAATTCTTGCAAATGCAAAAGCAATGATCGAAGCACTTGATAAAAAGAAGCTGAAAAAAGTTACGCTTAAAAGCACTATGTCTCCAGCTCTTCATATCGATACTCTCTCGATCTAAGTCTTGCAAATTATTTCCAAACTTCATAACCTATACCTATGGAACGCACACAACATGAGGAACAAAAACCTAAGGCAGAATTTGACGTAGGTTTTTTTACTATTGATCACCTTTCAACAGACCCTAAAGGATTTACCATTAGAACTCGACAAAATCTCTATCGACGTGATCGGGATCCATTAACAGGTCTCCCCTCATCTCCATTAGCACTAACTCCCGAACAAAGAACCAATCTGAGACGTGGCATGGGCAGTGAAGCTTTTTTCGCACTACCTCAAGACTTTCCCGCAGACAAAAAACCAGAGGTTAAAAAACTTTTCCAACTCAAAGATAACGTTGCAACTATGAAAGAGTCAGGAGCTTCAAATGATGAAATCCAGGCAAAACTTGCAGAATTAAGATCACTGACGACAGAGCTTCGTCCATTTCTTAAAGAAGCTGGACTGCAAAAACGTCTGGGACTTAAAGTAGGTACGAGAAATGTGCAAAAAGTAGGTATTCGACACCTAGATAGAATCGGCAATGAGCTTCTTATGGATGTACGACCTGTAAGTTTTCCAGTATATGCAGTTGCAAGTAGCCCTGAAGATTCAGCTGAAGCACTCGATCTTGGAGCTGTGACAGGTACAGCTGGCATACTTATTACAGCGGATAATAAAATGGTCCTGCAGCAAAGAAGTAAAAAAAATAGTCCGTATGGAGATATGCCTGGTGCGAGCTTTGCAGGAATGTTTGATGGTGAATATCAAGATGATAAATCAGGAAGGCTAAAAGATGTAACGACAGAGACAGTGAAAAAAAGTTCTGCTGACGAAAGATTTCAAGAAATTGCTATTACTGATGAAGATGTTACGGATTTTCGTATTGTAGGGCATGCACGTGATCATGTCAGGGAACACGACGAGTTTCTTCTCCTGGCAAAAACGAAATTAACTGCTGCAGAAGTGGCAGAAAAAGCAAAAAACGCTCCTCGAAGCAGTCGTAAGAAAGATGCTGAAGGTGACTTTCACTTTGAAGAAAACTTCATCATTATTGATGCAACACCAGATGCAATCGAAAAATTAGTGACAGAAGTTAAGTGCCCTCTCCCACCAACTCATACAGCAGCTTATATTGCTGCTGGTTATAATATGATATTAGAACGTCCAGTCTCAGAAGGCGGAGGAATACTTTCTGCAAATAGATGGAAAGATGAATTGCAAGCAAAAGTAAAAGCAAACTACGAAACTATGAATAAAATCATTCAGAAATATTACCAAGACAACCCTACAAAATTAGATGACAACCTACCGGGCGGCAAACCAAAAAGAAATCCTCAAGGCTATGAACCCTACTACACTCCACAAGATCAAGGACTTCCCTCTTTATCTGCTGAACTCCTCAGAACTGGACTGGTAAAACCTGATCTCGTTGATGAGATAAAAGTTGAAACTCTTAAAGATACAGCTCACCCTGAAAAAGTCTGGCTTTTTGATATTGATGGCGTCATCACCAACGCCACAACCCATGAAGTTGAAGAGCCAGTAATACTTGAAAATATTCTCAGTTCATTAAAAAAAGGTGAACCTGTTGCTTTCAATACAGGACGAACACTCAACTTTGCACTCCAACATGTCATACCTCACTTACTGAATGCAGGCCTCACTGATGAGCAACTTGCAAACTTTTATGCAGTCGGTGAAAAAGGTGCAACAACACTCTTTTTCAAAGATGGACAATTTAAAATGTGGAGAGATAAAGAGCTTGTTGTTGACGAATCACTACGAGCAGAACTTGATGACTTTGTAACAAAAGAAGTTGGCGATACAATGTTTCCAGGAGAATCAAAACCCTCAATGCTTTCCCCTCAGCTTAAAGAAAAACTCTCTCCCGATCTCGTTGATAAATTTTATTCGCAAGATCATGACCGAGTCTACGCATTTGCAAGTGCAATGATTGAAGAGCGTGGACTCCAAAAAACGTACAGAGTAGATAAAACAAATATCGCTATTGATGTTGAAAACAGAAGAATGGGTAAAGATCTTGGAGCACGCAGAATAATTGATTGGCTTAAAATGAGAAATATTGAACCTTCCCACTTTATAGGAGTTGGAGACAGCGGTTCAGATCACGAAATGACAAACGAGCTTTATAAACATTCTCAAGAAAGTACGAACACTTCAAAACCAACAGTTGAATTTATTTTTGCAGGTAATAGAGAGAAATTTATGAAATATCTTTTAAGTCTTGATCTTCCTACTCCATCATACGATGTCGTCTACACCGCTCCTGATACAGAGACCAAACCAATAACAGATAAAAGTTTTGCAGAATACTTAAAAACAAAAACTACTTAACGAGGGAACTGTCTTCTCTCTGTTGCGAGGCTTCGTGTCAGACCTTGTAAAGATTTCACCTGAAGATTTGATATACCATTTTTCGTTGGAATTTCCACAACATGAGGCTGTGTTCCAACATATTTTATACCTTCTTGTGTAATTCCATCTCTTCCAACTTTCACTTGAATTCCAGCTTGTGGAATAACTTTTGTACGCCCAGTAACACTATCTCTATAAATTAAATTTGTATTCATCATTACTTTTCCGCTATGAAGTGCATCTCTTCTCAACATTGCATTGTGTGGATCGTTTCCCATACTTTCTGCATATGTTGAATCCTCAACAGATTCTCCTCTTTGTGCTGTTTGCATAAAAAAATTCAACTGCATTTGTGCATTTTCCTCTCCTTCTCCAAATGGAGCATCACTTCGTCTACTCAACTTCGCATTATGAACCCCGCTATCATGATCAACTTTTTGATATCGAACATCAAAATCATTAGGATTATCTGTAAAATCCTCAAGCATCCCTTGAAGATCTCCAAGTTCCAAAAGATGTCTCTCTGCCTCTTGGCGAGATTTATCCCCCAAATCCCCTTTTTCAATTTCAAATGTGCTTTCAAGAATTATTCCATAATACGCACTCAATTGGTCAACAAGTACTTGTGTTGTTTCAGGAGCTAAATTACTAGACCTTTCTTGTAATGCTATGCCTTCTGTCGCCGTTTCTACCATATTGAAAATAGTATAACATATTCAATTGACTCTTCAAGCTCATTCTGCTATCATACAAATGTCCTAAGACAGTAAGCACACACATAAGTCTTACCGAGGAGAAGCATTTAATAGTGCACTCCTCGTGGAGTGTTTTTTTATGGACATAAAAGTATGGGAGACGAAGTAAAAAAAATCAGTCAAAATAGACAAAATAAAGAAACCCTCGTTGGTGAACTTTCTGAAAGAGTTGAAAGATCTAAAGCTTTTGTTTTTACCAACTACCAAGGCCTCACACACCAACAAATTGAAGGTCTCAAAAGAGCTGCAAAAAAATTAAATGCTGAGTATGTTGTTGTTAAAAATACACTCATGCTTATTTCACTTCAAAAATTCAATCTTTCAGATGAAGATAAAAAACACTTTGAACAACCAACTGCAACTCTCTTTATCTACGATGATCTTATTGAGCCTTTAAAAGAACTTCAAAAAGTTGTCAAACAATTCCAACTTCCTGCAGTCAAAATGGGTATTTTTGAAAATCATCCAATTACAGCTGAAGAAGTTGTAACACTTTCAAATCTTCCTCCACTTCCAGTATTAAGAGGACAACTTTTGGGTATGATGATCTCACCAATCCAAGGACTTCACCGTGCACTCTCATGGAATATGCAATCACTTGTTATGACACTCAATGCAATCGCCCAGAAAAAGGGTTAAAGGAGGTGAACAGATACATATGGCAAAAATAAATAAAGAAGAATTAATGAGCGCAATCGAAGAAATGTCTGTTCTCGAACTTTCAGATCTCGTTAAAGCACTCGAAGAAAAATTTGGCGTTTCAGCAGCAGCTATGGCCGTAGCAGCTCCAGCAGCAGCTCCAGCAGCAGATGCAGCACCTGCAGAAGAACAAACATCATTTAATGTTATTCTTGCAAGTTCAGGCGCAAACAAGATCGGCGTTATTAAGGCAATTCGGGAACTCGTTCCTACACTTGGTCTTAAAGAAGCAAAAGATCTCGCTGATACAGCACCAAAAGAAGTTCTCACAGGAGTTAATAAAAAAACTGCTGATGAAGCAAAGGAAAAACTTACAGCAGCAGGTGGAACTGTCGAGCTCAAGTAACAAATTTATCAGCCCTATGGCTGAAGACCTCGTCCTTTTACAATCATTATGATTTTACCTGGACGAGGTTTTTTTGTAGCATTTTTTAAAAGAATATGTAATCCACATTATATTGATTTAATAACTTGATATTAATTATTCGTATACATTTTCAAAAACTCATAATACTCGATTGCTTTTCCAAAGATGTGATGCTATTATCCAGATATGGCTGTTCGGGCAGAACAAAATCTCCCACCATCAGTTGAAAAAAATCGCCACCCACTTGGTTTTTCTTTCGCCCTCTACGAACCCACTAATATAATTTACAACAACGAAGACATCAGGAAAAAAGTCGGAGTAAAAAAAGTGAGACGAGCATCACCCCATGAAACGTCTGAATATATGATGTTTCATGCTGCAAGAAAAGTGTTTGACTCACATAACCCACTTGATTTTCTTGCTGTGTCATCAAGCTTTCCAACAGGAGAAAACCTTTCAGAGATGCTCGTTGATGTCCTTGGACTAGATGTATCCCACAGAGTTGATGTCCACGCAGCTTGCTCTGGATATACCAGAGCTCTTCTTCATTTAGCAGAACTTGGACAAGACCAGAAGTTAGATGGATGGAATATTGGCTTTGTAGCTGCAGAAAAATACTCTCCTTACTTAACAAATGGAAGTTTTGATGCCGGTATCTTCACAGACGGAGCAATTGCGCTCAGCAATTTAGTTTATGGAGAAAATTTCAGGATCGTAAGTGCGACAGGACATCACCTTGATACACCCCATGACACAGCACTTCGCATGCCTGTTGACCAGACGAAAATGGTAGAACCATTTATCAGTGAGCAAATTCCCCCTTCACAAACAGGAATGTTTGAGATGCAAGGACCTGTCGTCTACCGAAGCGTTATAGATCCTCGTCATGGAGTGCCATCCTTGATTGAGGAAGTACTAGAAGCTGCAACCCTGAGCGCTGATGATATTGACTATATCATCCCTCACCAGGGAAGTAGTCGTACAAATGCAGGACTTATGGAAAAGTTGCCAGTCTTTAAAGATAAATTTGTCACTGACATCCAAGATGGTAATCTCTCTTCAGGCTCAATCCCTCGAGCACTGAGTAGACTTGTTCCAGAAAAAGAGATGATCCGTGTTCTCAACGTTGGGTTTGGAGCAGGACTCTACGGTGCAGCGGTCATAACTGAACACGGAGAACTCACTTAGCCTCAATGATCTAATCTGAGATAGATATTTTTCTTCATTATTTTCATCACTCCTTCCCATATGCGTCGCATAAAAAAAATGAGATGTCGTAGAATTTTGCGTGTATATCAATTCCCGAATGAACATAAAAAATATTCAAATAAAATATCTGTGGAAATTTTAAAAATTCAGTTAAAAATTTGACCAATCCAAATCGACTTAATTTTTTTAAATTACTATTATCACTGTCCTAAAGTTATTATTTTAAAATAATTTATCCACAGTACATGTGGAAATCCCCAAGATATCCCCATACTTTAGGATCCTCTCCCCCAACCTTATAATGGCAGACTATAGGAGAATATAATTTTGGTTCTTCATCCTATAACAAATATCTTGAGGATACGACGACACTTACCCTCTCAATTTCAAAAAAATGCCTCCTAGGGCATCTGATGACCTTGAATACATTTTGGCCATATTTTTGCTACACTTTGCACATGACAAAGACATGTATTGATAAAGTCGCACTTGTTTACATTAAAAAGAAAAAATTACTTGGAACACGAAGTCATGACAAAGATACTTGGTATATCCCGGGAGGTAAAAGAGAGAAAAATGAGTCAGATGAACAAACACTTATAAGAGAAATCAAAGAAGAGCTCAATGTTCAGATAGAAAGAAATACTTTCAAGCATATCGGGACATATGAAGCTCAAGCTCATGGCAAGCCACAAGGAACACGGGTCAGAATTATTTGCTACTCCGCACTTTTTAAAGGAGAACCCAAAGCTTCTTCTGAAATTGCAGAAATTGGATATTTTAAAGCATCTGACAAAACCCTCTTTTCAGAGGTCAATCAAATTATGATTGATGATTTGGTCAAACGTGGACTACTTTAGCCTCATCTTTAGATTCTTCCAATGCTTTATACTTATAGGTTATTGACAGAGTTGTTCTAGTTTGTTACTTTAGTAGAGGGTAATGATCACATTGATTTCGATTAGACCAAAGTGATCTCCTAAGACCCACTTTAACCTATGGCAGAACAAAAAATGTCTATCAATGACCTTCCAGATCTCCT
>JAUPUR010000064.1 GCA_030917445.1 Patescibacteria group bacterium
ACAACAACGTGATAGCGGAGGAACTCATCAGAGTCCTCGAGCTGACGTAACTTCGGGAGGCGAAGCGAACCTTCGCCTCCCACTTTTTCCAAACCAAACTCCCACTTCTCGTACAGATTTCACAAATAACAACTCCTATAGGATAGTATTTTGACTTAATTTTTGCTATACTTATTTCCCTTCGAATTGGTCGAAGGAGAACGTTAAAAAGGAGTTCGTGAAAATGATTGCACTTCTCCCGCCAGTCTTGACTGGGCCAGCTCAAATCTTGACTGAGGAGAATAGTGAGATGGATACTCGGGTGATCACTTGCCCCAGTTTTTCCATCCAGGAAATTCTTGCGAAAAGGCCAATAACAATTGGTAACTGTTGGCACTATGAAAAAAGTGTCACTGTTGTCCTCATTGAAGGCTCTGGTTCTGTCTCATGGGTACATATCGATGAAAACGATTGTGCCTTTTGCGAACCAATCCTCCAGCCACTCATGGCTTCTCATTATGTCACCATCCCCGCTGGGGTGGCGTACAAAATTGAGATTGAGGCAAATTCTCGCATCAGTATTGCATCGAGTTCACCTCTTCTTGAAGAAGATACAGAGATAATGCAGTTGAAATAAGCATCACTGTCACAGTCCTGTCTCTTCTCTACACTGTGGTCCCGGCTCTGCCGGGACCACATCTCTACAAGCAGATCTATGAATCAAATTCAAACTCACTTATAATGCAGTCATGAATTCCAAAACAAAGTATTCACCCAGTGATGAAAAGATTAACAGTGATTTTTATGGGTATTTTCTCAATATTCATGAGGATGATGGCTGGGGTGATGATGATAAATATGGCAATTTTGCTTACCTTGCAAAACTAAGTGAATATACTCATACGCCGTTTGAAAACGCTTCTGTTCTTGATGTTGGATGTGGAACAGGCGATTTGTCTGCATACCTTAGAGAGCTGGGCTTGAAAAGCTATACCGGTATTGATCTCTTCCCTCTTTCAGCAAAATTAGCACAACTCAAATTTCCGCATGAGACATTTCTCATTGGAGATTTTTTAACAACAAATTTTGAGGAAAAATTTGATTTTGTTTTTTTCTCGGGAACACTTGCAGCAATTCTCGAGTCAGACAACTATACCATTATGGAAGCCTTCATTGATAAGATGTGGTCTCTTTGTATCAGAGGAGTAGCCCTCAATTTTCTTACAAGAAAAAGTGCTCAGGAAAAAGATGACATGCTCTTTCTCTATGATCTTGATCGTGTCCTTGAGATTGTTCATAAAGTTGCACCAACTGCAAAAATAGAACACATTCTCAATCGAGCTGGAGATAAGAAAGAATTTCTTCAAACTCACCTCTATCTCATTAAATAATTTTCTTACCCAAAAAAAATTCAGCTCTGTTAAAGTAATGATATGGAAAAAACAGAAGAGCTAAAAATTGAAGATATAGCAGTTGGATCAGGAGCAGAAGTTAAATCAGGTGATCATGTCGTTATGCATTATACTGGGTGGCTCACTGATGGAACTAAGTTTGATTCTTCATTTGATCGTGATCAAGCATTTGAGACACCAATTGGTGTTGGATATGTCATCAAAGGTTGGGACATGGGTGTTATTGGTATGAAAGTTGGTGGAAAAAGACGACTTACAATCCCTCACGAATTAGGATACGGAAAATATGGAGTTGATCCTGTTATTCCAGGTTTTGCAACACTCATTTTTGAAGTAGAACTCCTCAAAATCAAATAACTAAAACACCATTACTGTTGTTCCTACAGGTGCAAAATCAAATAGCCACTTCGCTGCATATAAAGGAAGATTGACACATCCGTTACTTCTTCGAATTCCGAAAGAATTATGCCAATAAGCACCATGAAGTCCATAACTCTGATGAAAATACATCACATGTGGAACATTTTTATAAGCGTACTTACCAATATACGGTGAAACCCCTCGCATCACAGGTTGATTTTCATATTTTAAGTAAATTTTAAAAGTTCCCTTCACTGTGGGAGATTTAGGAAGTCCCGTCGCAACAGGCGTCTCATACACAATTTTCCCACCCTCCCAGGCATAGAGCATTTGTTTGGCAGTATCAACTGTTATGAGTTTTTCTGTTGTATTAATTTGGGCAAACGATTGTTGAGGAAAAAGAATAAAAATTCCTAAAAATAATATGGCTATAAAAATCCTTTTCATATACTCAGTGTACTCCTTTATATATAAGAAAAAAACAGTCTGTTATACTTGAGGTGTGAAATATATACTTATATTCATTGCCCTTTTTCTTCTTGGTGGTATCTTTCTTATAATTTCGAAAAATCAAGAACAATCATCTCTCCCTCAAAATAATTTCCAAATTCCTACTCCTCAAGAAGAGATAGCATCACTCCCCTATACAGCATCCTTTTCAATAACTACACAAGGAACAAAAAGAATATTCACTGATACTAAATATCATCAACAATCAACTGAAGTATTTATTTCAAGTAATGACCCTTCGAAGGTAACAGTTACTAAAAATAATATAACGTGGCAGAATTTTTTTGACACACTTCCTTCTCCAATGAAACTTACACCTGACTGCCTCACAACAGGTACAGGCCAAGTCTTTTGTAGTAATAACACTTCACAACTGTACTTTACTATCAACGGTGTATCAGATCCAAATGCACTTGAAAAAATCATCCAACCAAACGAAATTCTCGATATTACGTATAGTGAAATTCAATAATGTGTAAAAACTTAAGTACATTCGTTTACAATTAAATGTTTTTTAAGCAATAATAAAAGTATGAAGAAAATATCTGTTATACTTGCCTATCTCAAAAGCCTATACCGGATAGAAAAGGAAAACCCACGAATGATAACGACAATTATCAAAGAACTCTACCACACTTTCAAAAAACCGATTCAAATAGGAATCCTCTTGGGAATTGGATTCCTCATTCTCATCCCTATAGTGACTTACCTTTTCTTTGTCAGAGACCTCTCAAGTAAAGAAAATATTCTCTCTAGAAAAAGTGCTGGAGTAATCTTACTTGATAGAAATGAAAAACCGTTTTTTACTTTCTACCAAGCAAAACAACAAAACACTGTCCCAATCACTGAAA
>JAUPUR010000011.1 GCA_030917445.1 Patescibacteria group bacterium
GAAATAACAGTTAAAAGAATACCTCCAAAAAGAACGGTTACAAATCCTCCTTCGAGACTTACTCCGGGAATTAAAAAGGGAAGAGCATACAGTGCAACTGTGTGAAGGAGAAGTGATCTGAGCAGTGATCTCATGTGTACTTGATGGTATCAAAGCATGAATAATTATGTCAACGAATGCTTGATAAATTTACTCAAGATAGATACTATTAGTGAGAGTTTTTTATGAATACCGTACTATGTCCAAATTGTGGTAAAGAAGTCGAAATTAGCCAGGCTTTACGGCATCAAATTGAAGATCAAGTCCTCACACAAGTAACAGAAAAGCACAAAAAAGATCTTGAATCGATGCAGAAGGAGACAGAAGAAAAAGCTTTTAAAAAAGCAAAGGAAGATGTTGCACTTGCATTGCAGAATTCTGAAACAGAGACAAAAGAAGTCAAAGAACGAAGTAAAGCGCTTCAAGATCAACTTCTTGAATTGACAAAAGAGCTCAGACATCTCAAACAAAAAGATGATGAACGCGAAATTGAGATGGAGAAAAAACTACTTGAAGAAAGAGGGAAAATCCAAGAAGAAATAAGTAAATCAGTTCAAGAAAAGTCTGAACTTGTGATCCTTGAACTTAAAAAACAACTTGATGATACAAAAAAATCACTTGAAGAAGCACAGAGAAAAGCCAATCAATCTTCTCAACAACTTCAAGGAGAAGTTATGGAGCTCAACCTTGAAGATATCTTAAAAAGAGAGTTTCCAGAAGATGAGATTCTTCCTGTAGGTAAAGGTGTCACTGGCGCAGATATTCGGTGTGTTGTAAAGACAAAAAGAGGAAATACCTGCGGAACTATTCTCATTGAAAGTAAAAGAACAAAAGCATGGTCTGATGAATGGGTTGCAAAACTTAAAAGCGATCTTCGATCTGAAAAAGCAAATGCTGCAATCATTATTTCAGCTGCCATGCCGAAAGATTTTGGAGGAGAATTTGGGTTTTATGATGGTGTATATATTACGAAATATCAAAGTTACTTGCCTTTCATACATCTTTTAAGGCAAAAACTCATTGAAGTAGCTTATCAAAAATATGTATCTGAGCAAAGCGGAGACAAAGCAACAATTCTTTATGACTATATTACAAGCCACGAGTTTCGCCAGCAGGTAGAGTCACTCGCTGAAGTCTACCATGAACAACTTGAACAAATTGGTAAAGAACGAGCCGCATTTGAAAGAATCTGGAAGTCACGAGAATCACAGGCAAAACGGATTTTACTCAGTACAACGAGTGTTTACGGATCTATGCAAGGAATAGTTGGAGGGTCACTCGGTCAGGTCAAAGGACTTGATTTACTTGAACTTGAAGAAGGAGAACAGAGTGATGACATTCCCAACCTTTAATGAGGAAATGACACTTTGGCAAAAAGGCTTCAAAGCAGTTGCTGGAATAGATGAAGTTGGGAGGGGATGTTTTGCAGGTCCAGTTGTTACGGCCTCTGTTATCTTTCCTCCCTTTACTGTATTTTCCGATCCATTTTTCGCATTTATTAATGACTCAAAAAAGGTTACTGAAAAGAGAAGAGTACTCCTTGCTGAAAAAATAAAGGAAGTGGCCTTAAGTATCAGTATCAGCGAGTCTCCAGTTGAACGAATTAATACACAAGGCATTGCCAAGGCTACACAAGAATCCTTTCTCCAAACACTCAAAATTCATACGATAAGTCCTGACTTTGTCCTCGTTGATGCATTTGAGGTACAAGGATTTGAAAAAACAAAGCAAAAGCCTCTTATTCATGGTGACTCACTATCGATCTCTATTGCTGCTGCGTCTATAGTTGCTAAAGTATATAGAGACAATCTCATGAAAAAGCTTAGTCTCACAGTTCCTGAATATGGATTTGATATTCATAAAGGATATGGTACTTTACTTCATCGTGAGAATATCAAAAAATTTGGACTTTCCAAGCATCATCGAACATCATTTTCTCTTTCAAAATATCTCCAATAAAACACGAAATACTTACACTTGACTCAAGAGTACTCCGGGCATACGATTAAATCAGGTTATAAAGAGAGGAGGTGAATATAATGGATTTTAAAAATGTACTTACTCCCCGAGGTTTCCTCAGTGTTGGTGGTGTCGTTCTCGTCCTTGTCGCAGTTCTAGGGTATGTTGGAGTTATTGGACCTACACCAGATATGAGTCTTTTTGGTTCATTCTGGTATTTTGACAATGCGGAGAACGTAGCACATTTAGTTCTTGGAGTTGTTGCACTTCTTGCGGTTAATTTTGTTAAGGACGCAGGAGTACATAAATTGTTAGCGCTTCTCGTGGGTGCGCTTGCACTTGTTGTTGCACTCATGAACTTTATGGGTGAGGTAAATGTTCTTGGAGCGATGCTTCAAAACCCAGCTGATATGCTACTCCATCTCCTTGTAGGGGCTTGGGGACTTTATGCAGGTCTTGTTGGAGCAAAGAAATAACATCTTTGCATCATTAAATGGACTCCTTTCGAGGGGTCCATTTAGCGCGAATTATCTCAAAGATTTTAGTCTTCTTACTCTTTCTTCGACAGGAGGATGAGTAGAAAAAAGATTGTTCATTGCACTTCCTAGTCCTCCAAGTGGATTTGAAATATATAAAGATGAGAACGCTGGGTTTGTACGAAGAGGATCATGACGAGTAGAGTCATGAATTGCGACGAGTGCTTTGGCCAATTCAGTCCCACTTCCAATTGTTTTAGCACCTGTTTCATCTGCTGCAAATTCACGAGAACGCGAAACAGCAAATTGTACCATTGTTGCCGCAATTGGTACGAGGAGTGCCAATACAAGTCCAGCGATTCCCGCACCTCTATTGTCTTCATCACTATTTAACCCACCAAAAATTGCCATATTTGAAACAAAAGAAATTGAGCTTGCTAAAACTGCTGCAATTGAGGATATAAGAATATCGCGATTTTTTACATGAGCCAATTCATGTGCAAGTACACCTTTCAATTCGGTTGGTGTCAATACTTTTAAAATACCCTCAGTGACTGCGACTGATGCATGAGAGGGACTTCTACCAGTTGCAAAAGCGTTTGCTTGCGTTGCAGGTGTGATGTAGAGTTTGGGCATTGGAATATTCATTCTTCGTGACAACTCTTCCACTGTTTGATATACCTCTGGATGCTCAGTTCTGACTAATGGTTTGGCTCCACTTACAGACAGAGCAATCTTCTCAGAAAAAAAATATGCTCCTACATTCAAAATAAGAGAAAAGCCAAAAGCCATTATAAGTCCTTCACGACCTCCGATAAATGCACC
>JAUPUR010000065.1 GCA_030917445.1 Patescibacteria group bacterium
CAGGAAGAGTTGACAAGACTTAAAAAGATGTGGTAAGGTAAATGTCCTATTACATCATCGACTGCCGCATCCCTTCGCTGCCCCAAAATGTATGAAAACATCCGACAACTTAGTTTCAATTATTATGCCGGTCCGCAACGGAGAGCATATTGTTGAAGACACACTTCTTGCACTTCTCGATCAAACCTATTCTGAGATTGAAGTTATCGTTGTGGATGACAATTCCTCGGACAATACATTTAAAGCACTTCGTAGAGTAAGACGTAAAGATAAAAGAGTTTCCATCTCACAAAATGTCAAAACATACGGACTCTCAATTACACTCAATCGAGCCTTGAAAAAAGCCAAAGGACAATATATTGCATTTATGAATATGAATGATTCAAATTCACTTGAGAGAATAAAACGCCAAGTTCTCTACCTCAAAAGACATCCAAAAGTTGTTGCAGTCGGTACTCAAGCCTTCTTTCTTGATGAAGCTAAGAGACGAATCGGAAAAAGTGAGTTCCCAACAGAGCACCATCAGATCAGCAAAAATCTCCTTACAGGCACAGCGATGCAGCTTGAGAGTGTCATGATCAATAGGTATCTGCTTCCAAAGGACATCCTTAAATTCGATCATCAAAAATTCCCCGATCTCTATAGATCACTTTTTATGAAGATGATCTCATTTGGTGATTTCGCAAATATCAATGAACACTTATATTATCGCTCACCAAAAGACAATCACCTCGAAGAATTAAGGCTACAAGTCATCAATCACGTTGCGCTCTGGACGAGAGCATGGTTCACTCATGAGAATCGTCCTTCATTCCAATCTCTCTTCTCTCCTCTTAACAGTAAAGTTCGCTCCTCACTCAACTAATTCCCAGTTTCTTTTTATCCAAAAGTTATCCACATATATTCATATGATTATTTTTTGTTGATTTAACAAGCTAAATTAGACATATAAGACTCTAGGCCTATGATATATTTCGATAGAATTTGCTATAGGTTGACAGTCAAAAAAACATGTGCTACTATGCAGGGGAAATGAAATTACTTGGAAAAATCATGAGAATGCAGACAAGATCAATCAAGAGAAAGTCTCTTGCTGAATATCAAAGAGAGGTACTTGTCAGACAAGGAAGAGAACAATTTCAACAATTAGCAGATCGTGGTTTAAGTATTAGACTTGCCTAAAGAGAAGCTGATTTTTGCCCACAAAAAAGAGCATCACTTTCGTTACTCAGATGATAAGTTCGGTACGAGAAGCAATGCTCTTAGGGTAAAAGGCAGTTAGTCCTTCAGGCAGGAAAATAAAAACTAATTGCCAAGAATATTTATAAGAGATTATAAATATCTTGTCAAGAAAAAATGACGAAGCTATTTCATTCACTTTGTGTTGATTTAGAAGGGTTTTTTCATTTTTTTGACAAAAAAAACCTCATAACACGCTTGTAGGGTGAGATGAGGTAGGAGTTTAGGGCAGGAACTCTTACCTCTTTTGAACCTAAAAGCACTGATATGAGGTTTTTTGTAAGAAAATTATATTTTCTTTGCGAAAAGAATGCGACCTGTAACTGTTTGAATGACGCGTGAAACGACGACGTCGATTGACCTTCCAACATAAAGACTTCCATCCTCCACCACAATCATTGTCCCATCTGAAAGATACCCAACTCCCTGTGTCTGATCTTTTCCTGGGTGTAAAAGCTTGATGTGAAGAGATTCCCCTGGAACTGCAATAACTTTAAGACTATTTGCGAGTGCATTCACATTAACTGCGAAAACATTCTCAATTGTTGCTTTTTTTTCTAAATTGTAGTCACAGGTGATTAATTTCCCTTTATGAAGTTTTGTAAGTCTAATGAGCTTGTCATCAACCTGCATCTGTTTGTTACTTACTTCCTTAACGCCATCTTCAGAAAGAATATGCATCTTCATCTTCCTACCTTTACGAAGAGTCTCAAGATACAACATGCCTTTTCTACCCCGTTCTCTTTTAACCATATCCTGAGAATCAGCAAGATGTTTTAACTCTTTCAAAATACTATCTGGAATAACTATCACTCCATTAAGAAGTCCTAAATTGATCACATCAAAAATCCGACCATCAATAATTGCAGAAGTATCCAAAAAAACAGGATAATCAATCTTCTTTGCCTTCTTTGGTTTTTGCTTTCGAGGTTTGGGCATGGGAATCATGCTCGGAAGCCTCATCATGAGCGTTCGTGCCACTTCATCGGCCAATGCACCCACAAGTTTTGGTGAAAATGCAGGTAGCCGAGAAGTTTCAGCAGCCTGAGGAGGTGTTGGTTGTGGGGCAGGCTGTTTGTGTCGCGTCTTTATTTTCGCTTCAGCCATAGATGTTATTATACCTCTTCTTTCTCCTTCTGTGAACCTCTTTCTAAAAGAACCTGCGCGAGAAATCGATGCGTCTTTGGTGTAACAATATCTGTCAGTCCCAGCTTTGAGGCTTCCTTCATCCTTTTTTCAAGTGATGAAATATCTCTTAACTCTCCCAAAAGACCTACTTCTCCAATTCCAACTGTTTTGTTCATCGGGATATTCCTAACTGAAGAATATATCGCAAGGCAGATTCCAAGATCAATTCCCGGATCTGATAGCTTCAATCCACCTGCAACATTGACGAAGATATCCATTGAATCAACAGGTAGCTTGCAGTGCTTTTGAAGAACAGCAAGCAAAAGTTCTACTCTTTTTTGGTCAACACCAGAGACGACCCGACGTGGCATAGGAAGTCTTGTTGAGACAGCAAGTGACTGGATCTCCACTAAGAATGCTCGTGTCCCTTCCATCGTCACTACAAGAACTGTACCGGGTATGTTCTCAGTCTTTTTAGAAAGAAATATTTGCTCTGGATTCGTAACTTCTTTCAATCCTTCCTCGTCCATAAGGAAAATACCAACTTCATCGACAGGACCAAAACGATTTTTCAAAGATCTCAGAATTCTTGTCCTCGTGATTTTTTCACCTTCAAGAAAAAGAACTGTATCAACCATGTGTGAAAGCACCATTGGACCTGCAACCATACCATCTTTCGTGACGTGACCGACAAGAATAACCGGAATTTTAAGTGCTTTTGCGACTCGAATATACTGCATTGCTGCATATCTCACCTGAGGAACAGATCCTGAAAGTCCGGCAACATTTTCAGATTGCATGGTCTGGATCGAATCTATCACGAAAAGATCTGGCTTCATCTCATCAATATGGACAATTGCATCGTCCGGATTTGAGAGTGAAAGAAGATAAAGTGAGTCAAAATCTTGATCAAAGTTTTTTTTCTTTTTCTGTTCCAAAATTACTCTATCTGCTCTCATCTTTATCTGCTCTGCAGACTCTTCTCCTGAGATATATAAAATTTTTTTACCAGCCTTAGCAAGAGAGATACAAAGCTGAAGGAGAAGTGTTGACTTACCTACTCCAGGATCTCCAGCTAAAAGTGTGGCAGATCCTTGCACAATACCACCACCCATAACTGTATTCAATTCCTGATATTCAGATTGGATTCTCGATGTATTCGAATATACAATATCTTTTAATTTTTGAGGTTTTGCTGACTGTTGAGAAAGTACTGTTTGAGATGATGAAGAAAATCCAGTGGACTTAAGAGATTGTTGCCTAAACTCTTTAAATGAGTTCCAACTACCGCATTCAGGACACTTACCCATAAAAGCAGGGGTATCATATCCACATTCTTGACATACAAACGAGATTTTTGGCTTTGCCATAGGAGCATTATATCATCACAAAAAGTCTCTTCTAACGATACATGAGAGGCTTCTCAAGAAGAACAGGGGTTAACTCAAGTCTACGTCGTCGTACATCATGACCCGATACTGTCGCAGTAATATTTTGACCAACTTCATAAACAGTTGCTGGTGGTACTTTTTCTTTTTTGATCATTCCCTCAGTCTCGTCTGAAAAGACAACAAAAACATTTCCGTCTTCAACTCGAGCAACACTCCCTGTTACTTTTTTCTCTAATGGGTATAGTTCTTTTCTCTTTTCAAATGGATCAACTGTCATTCTTTTCAGCGACAGATCAACTCGTCGAGAATCTCTATCAAATCCGATAACTGATGCCTCAATTTCTGCACCAACGGTGTAAAGACTCGCAATGTCTTCTGTTCTTTCCCATGCAATCTCTGAGATATGAATGAGCCCATCGACTGTTTTTTCTACAGCGTCTTTAAATGGGTGAAGAGTTATAAAAAGGCCAAAGTTAGCAATATGAGAGATTGTCCCATTTAATTTGTCCCCACTCTTTAAAATTTTTGTGAGATTTTCAAAA
>JAUPUR010000012.1 GCA_030917445.1 Patescibacteria group bacterium
AAACGAGTAAAGCTTTATTTACTTGATAAGGGATTTCAGTAATAATAATCGCTGACTTTCCTTGCCCAATTTCTTCAATATCTGCTTTTCCTCGAATAATAATTTTTCCACGACCTGTGACATATGCACTTTTAATTTCTGTAATGTCGTAAATACTTCCAGCAGTTGGAAAATCAGGTCCTTTGATGAATTCAAGAAGTTCATCAATTGTAACTTCACAAGTAAGTTCTGTCTCAAGAGCTCCTTCTGTTTTTCTCTCAGAAGTTGTAGAGTGGAATGTCGTTTTATTGATTGTGTATAAAATTGCATCGATGACTTCACCAAGGTTATGTGGTGGAATTTTTGTTGCCATACCGACAGCAATACCTTCGGAACCCATGAGAAGTAAATTTGGCAAAAGTGATGGAAGATATGCTGGTTCATCAAAACTTCCGTCATAATTTGGAACAAAATCTACTGTTTCTTTATCAATGTCATGAAGCATCTCAAGTGAGATTGCTTGTAGTTTTGCTTCAGTATAACGGTCTGCTGCAGGTGGATCTCCGTCAATTGATCCAAAATTACCTTGTCCATGGATGAGTGGATAGCGCATTGAGAAGTCTTGAGCGAGACGTACGAGTGAGTCATAAATCGCAGTATTTCCATGTGGGTGGTATTTTCCCATTACTTCTCCAACGATACGCGCAGATTTGAGAAATTTTGCAGATGGTGTTAGTCCCATTTCATGCATAGCAAAGAGTATTCTTCTGTGAACTGGTTTGAGACCATCGCGAACGTCTGGGAGAGCACGAGAAACAATAACTGACATCGCATAATTTAAATACGATTTTTTCATCTCTTGTGAGATATCGATTGGTTGTAATTTTCCTATGTTACTCATAAAAAATAATAGCTTAGGCTATCGCATCTCGCTCTATTTTGAGCGAGAAACCAGAGTCTAAGCAGCTTTTAGAGACTTTTGGACAGCCTCAAGAGCGACTTCTTTATTTTTCCATTCTTTTAACTTGACCCATTTACCTGGTTCGAGACTTTTATAATTCTCGTAAAAATGTTTCATTTTGTTTTTAATTGCTTCAGGTACATCGGTGATATCAGTGAATTCACCAAAAAGTGGATCAATTTTCTTAGAAGGTACCGCGAGAATCTTTGTATCAATTCCTGCTTCATCTTCCATCTCAAGCATGCCAATAACAACAGATGGAATAACTGTTCCTGGTGCGACAGCATATTCAGAAAGAACCATGACATCTAGCGGATCCCCGTCATCTGCAAGTGTATTTGGCACAAATCCATAATTACTTGGGAACCTCATTGCAGTATGGAGGAATCGATCGACCATAATAACGCCTGAGTCTTTATCAAGTTCATATTTAATTCCACTATCTTTTGGTATCTCAACAAGTACGTTGATTTCTCCAGCTTGTGGATTTTTGCCTGATGAAAGTTGTGTTATATTCATAGATTTCTCACCTCCTTAGATATCCAAAGTTGCTGAAATAGCATTACTTTGAATAAAGTGCTTTCGAGGTGGTACTTCGTCTCCCATGAGCATAGTGAATACTTGATCAGCTTCTTCTGCATCATTGATGTTTACATGCTTGAGAACTCTGTTCTCAGGGTTCATTGTTGTATCCCAGAGCTGTTCTGCATTCATTTCTCCAAGACCTTTATATCTTTGAACTGAAATATTTCCATTTGAACCTTTCTTCATGTCTGTCATAACAATGTCTCTTTCTTCTTCAGTATAAACATATCGAATATCCTTTCCTTTTTGTAGCTTAAAGAGTGGTGGCATAGCAACATAGAGATATCCTCGTCGAATAATTTCAGGCAAGTGTCTATAGAAAAAGGTCAAGATGAGTGTTTCAATATGTTCTCCATCTACATCAGCATCAGTCATGATGATAATTCGATGATAGCGCAACTTATCCATATTAATAACATCTCCAATTCCTGCTCCAAGTGCGATAATAAGTGCTTTGACTTCTTCATGCTCAATCATCTTATCTAAACGAGCTCTTTCAGTATTAAGAATTTTTCCTTTGAGTGGAAGAATTGCCTGGAATTTTCTGTCTCTACCACTTTTTGCACTTCCACCTGCACTATCTCCTTCTACAAGATATATTTCAGAAAGAGCAGGATCCTTTTCTTGGCAATCAGCTAATTTTCCAGGAAGACTTGAGCCTTCAAGTGCTCCTTTACGGATTACTGCTTCTTTTGCCGCTTTTGCCGCAAGACGAGCTTTTGCAGCCAAATACACTTTCTCTAGAATTCTTTTCGCATCTGCGGGATTTTCCTCAAAGTACATTTGAAGACCTTCTTTTGTAGCTTGCTGGACGAGCGGTTGAATTTCAGAATTACCAAGTTTTCCTTTTGTTTGTCCTTCAAATTGAATTCGATCCTGAGGCATTTTAAGATAGACAACAGCGGTGAGTCCTTCTCTCGTATCATCTCCAATGACTGAATCCTCTTCATTTTTAAATGCACCTATTTTCTTTCCATAATCATTAATTGCGCGAGTAAGCGCCATTCTAAAACCTGTGAGATGTGTACCTCCATTAATTGTTGGAATAACGTTGACAAATGACTCAACGCTTTCTGTATAAGTGTCGTTGTATTGCAGTGAGAATTCAACTTCGACGTCCCCAACTATTTTTTGCATGTAAATTGCTTTGTGAAGGGGATTTTTGTTCTCATTTATTTTCTCTATGAGTGCTTTGATGCCACTTTCAAAGTAGTAATTAACTTCTTTAATTTCTTCTCCACGAAGATCATAGAAGTGGAAATATACTTTGGGAACGAGATACGCTCTATCTCGAAGAACTTTTTTAATAAAATCAAAATCAAACTCGATTGTTTGAGTAAAGATACTTGCATCTGGGAAAAATGTCACTGTTGTTCCCGTCTCCCTTTCTACTTCAAGTGCAAGCTTGGTATCTTTGACTACATCAACAGATGTTTGTGCTTCTCCTCTTTTATATTCTTGTCGGTAAAGCTTGCCATCTCTTTTTACTTCTACCCATAGCCAGTCAGATAGTGCATTCACAACAGATGAACCCACTCCGTGAAGACCTCCTGAAACCTTGTATGCAGATCCTCCAAATTTTCCTCCTGCATGAAGTTTGGTCATGACCATCTCAAGTGCAGATTTGTTATAACCAGGCATCATGTCTACAGGAATTCCTCTTCCATCATCGACAACAGTTGCAGAACCATCTTTATTGAGTAAAATCCAGACATTTTTTGCAAAACCTGCAAGTGCTTCGTCTACCGCATTGTCTACTATTTCTCTGAGGGATTCATGAAGGCCAGTGCTATCGGTGGATCCGATATACATACCAGGTCTTTTGCGTACTGGTTCAAGTCCTTCAAGGACTTGAATTTGCTGTGCGGAATAATCAGATGAGTTAGTTTTAGCCATGAACAAAGATCAGTATATCAGTCGTTTCGGGTATTTTCAACACAGAGTCGTCATCTGTCTTGAGAAAGTGTGAGAAAAATATGTTCAAGAGTCATTCTCGTGTTGGTATTTGTTCTACTGAGTGTTGTATGTGCTTTGAGAATTTCTCTTACTGCTTTTTTTTCATATGAGGAATTTTCTCCAGCCTCAATTTTTTTAAAAAGATTTTGACGAAGAACAACGAGTGTTTGTTCGAGAATACTCAGGGTTTTTGATGAGTCTTTTGCAAGTACTTCTGCATATTTAAGTGCTTGAGAAGGTTTGAGTGGTGATGTTCCCTGCAAGAGCTCTTTTGATTCAGGTATGTCATCGACAAAAGTATTTTCAACTGAGAAGAGAAAAACACGAGAAAGCACTGTTGGAATAAATGCATCTGTATTTTTGGCAAGGAGAAAGAGAAGAGTATGCGCAGGTGGTTCTTCAAGCATTTTGAGTAGTGCATTTTGCGCTGGAAGAGTTAGCTGTCCAGCAGAGGCAATAATGATCGCTTTTTGAGTCCCTTTAAAGGGAGTGAGATACATTTGTTTTTGAATGTCTCTTATGCTCTCAATTGTAAAAGAAAGTGCTTTTTCATTTTTTTTCTTCTGTGTCTCGAGACTGAAAATAGTTCTATCAAGGACATCAATTGAGTGTTTCGTACAGTAATCATGAATAAAAGTAAGTCCTTTTTCTTCATTTGGTGAAAGTATGAGAAATGACTGCATAGGAGTATTATAATTGATCTTTTATTTTCTTGACACTCAGATTGAAATTTCACTACTATAGAGGTAATGCCCGATTTATCACAAACTCAGCCAGTTCAAGCGCCACCACAACTTGATCCTACCAATCCTGCGATATCAGGTATAAATTCTGGAACTGCAATTCCTCATTCTGAAGGAAGTGATGCCATGACAGGGTTTGTTGATATTCTTGTATCTGAACACATTCTTTCTCCTCAACAAGCCCAGGATATAAAAGTGAGAAGTGCACTTGATGGCAAAACACCAGATACACTTCTTCGTGAGATGCATCTTGTTCCTGAAGATAAACTGGCTGAAGCAAAAGCTAAGTATTTAGGGATTCCATATATTTCTTTAAGCTCAACCTCATTTGCTCCTCAAGCAATTAGTTTTCTTCCTCGTGCAGTTGTTGAACGATTTATGCTTATTCCCTTTTTCTATGATGAAAAAACTCAAACTTTACATATTGCAATGGCAAATCCAATTGACCTTGAGTCGGTTGATTTTGTTAAGAAAAAGACTGGTCTCAACGTTAAAACCTTTGCTGCATCCCAAACTGACGTTGAAAGTGCAATTAATCAGCAGTATAGGCAAGAGCTTGTAGGTGAAGTTGGTGCAGCTATTAGAGAAACTGAAGAGTTTACTAAGAAAAAAGTAGTTGATAGTACCCAAATTGCTCAAATTATTAAAGAGGCACCGATTGCAAAAATAGTATCAACAATTCTTGAGTTTGCTGTTATGAGTCGATCCTCGGATATTCATATAGAACCGCAAGAAGATCGTGTGCGTGTTCGATATCGTATTGACGGTATTTTGTATGACAAATTAAGTCTCCCAAAAAACGTACAAGAAGCTCTTGTTTCTCGTATTAAAATTTTATCAGAGTTGAAAATTGATGAACACCGTGCGCCTCAAGATGGACGATTTAATTTTAAAGTAAATGATGAAGAAGTCGATCTTCGTATTTCTATTATTCCTACAGTCAATGGTGAAAAGATTGTTATGCGTCTTCTTCGTAAATCTGGTGGTATTCCCACCCTTCCTGAACTTGGTATTACTGGTACTTCTCTTAAAAATCTCGAACTTGGAATAGCTCGTCCCCATGGCATTATCTTGGTTTGTGGACCTACGGGATCTGGAAAAACAACAACACTTTATTCAGTCCTCGCGAAATTGAATACACCAAAAGTAAATATTATGTCCCTTGAAGATCCGGTTGAGTATCAGATTACTGGAGTAAATCAAGTGCAGATTAATCCAGCAGTTGGATTGACGTTTGCATCTGGACTGCGTGCTTTTCTTCGACAAGATCCAAATATCATTCTTGTAGGAGAAATTCGTGATAAAGAGACAACTGATTTGGCGCTTCAAGCTGCTCTGACAGGTCATTTAGTTTTCTCTACACTTCATACATCGAGTGCAGCCGGTGCACTTCCACGTTTGTTAGATTTAGGTGCTGAAAATTTCCTTCTTGCATCAACAATTAATGCAATTGTTGGTCAAAGAATTGCGAGAAAGATTTGTGAGGTTTGTAAAGAGGCATATACTCCCCCACAAACAGTCATTCAATCAATAAAAACTATTTTAGGCAATTTATATACTTTTGAAGACGCAAAAGTGCAGCTATACAGAGGAAAAGGATGTGATGAGTGTGGTGCATCAGGGTATAAGGGGCGATTAGGTATATATGAGGTGCTGCCAGTAACAGCGAAAATAGCGCAACTTGTTCTAGAGAAGCCTGATTCAGCAACAATAGAAAAACAAGCAATCACAGAAGGTATGATAAGTATGATGCAGGATGGTTACTTAAAAGTTTTGAAAGGAGTAACAACACTTGAGGAAGTTCTTCGTGTTGCTCAGGAGTAATATGACAATTCATGAATTATTGCAATTAACTATAAAAAATAATGCTTCAGATCTTCATTTACTTGTGGGTATTCCGCCTTCTCTTAGAATTGATGGTTCACTCCGATATTTATCAAATTATGATCCTTTAACTCGTGAAATGGTTGAAGCACTTATTTTTGAACTTATCAACCCAGAACAAAAAGAGCTGCTTCTTGCAAATAAAGAGCTTGATTTCTCATTTGGATTTTCTGATGGTGGCAGTGTTGAGGTAGGAAGATTTCGTATAAATGCATATTTTCAACGTGGAAATATTGCAGCTGCGCTTCGTTTTCTTCCACCGGTTATTAAGACTATCGAGCAGTTGCAGCTACCTAAAACATGTAATGATTTTGCATCGCTTCGACAAGGTTTTGTTTTGGTAACAGGCCCAACAGGTCATGGTAAATCAAGTACGCTCGCGGCAATGATCAACGAAATTAATCAAATAAAAGCTGAACATATTCTGACAATTGAAGATCCAATTGAGTATGTCTATCCCAAAGGAAACTGTATTATTTCTCAAAGAGAATTAGGAACAGATACTCATTCATGGGCAATGGCACTTCGATCTGCACTGCGTGAAGATCCAGATGTGGTTTTGGTAGGAGAAATGCGTGATCCAGAGACAATGCAGGCTGCACTCACCATTGCTGAAACAGGTCATCTCGTATTTGCTACTCTCCATACGAACTCTGCATCCCAAAGTATTGATCGTATTGTTGATGCCTTTCCTGATCATCAGAGATCACAAGTTCGTGTACAACTCGCTGCGACATTGAAAGGAATTATTTCTCAGCGACTTATTCCTAAAATTACTGGTGGTCGTGTCCCTGCTGTAGAAATTTTACTCGGTACTCCAGCAGTTGCAAGTAATATCAGAGACGGTAAGACACATTTGATTGACTCAACAATTCAAACATCAAAGGATGTGGGGATGATTACGCTTGAGGACTCACTTGGACAGCTTGTTAAGTCAGGTCAGGTAAGTCTTGATGTTGCAAAGGGTTTTGCAGTTCGACCTGATGACCTCATGAGAATGATCGGATAATCGTGTATGAAACTTTTCTACCGCGCAGTTAATCAACAAGGAAAAATCGTCCGTGGACTTGTCGAGGCTAAAGATATTAATGAAGCTGTTGGCTATCTTCGTAAACAACAACTGACTCCCATTAAGATTACAGAAGAAGGAAGTAAAACTTCACTTTCCTCACTTGTCAAGAAAAAATCTGCAAATTCAGAGGTTGTTTTTTTCACACGACAACTGGCTTCAATGCTTACCTCAGGACTGACAATTATGCAATCGATGTCGATTTTGAAAAACCAAGTGCAAAATCCCTCTATGGCAGAAGTAGTCAATGGAATGATTGCAAATATTGAAGAAGGAAAATCATTGTCGAGCGCATTAGGTCAGTATCCAAAAGTTTTTACAACAGTTTATGTTTCACTCGTCAGAGCTGCAGAAGCTGCTGGACTTCTCGATAAAATTCTCGTTCGACTCGCAGACAATCTTGAAAAAGCACAAAAATTAAAGGGGCTTATCCGTTCAGCACTTATGTATCCAATTATTGTCGTTGTGATGATGGTCGGCGTTATGACAGTGATGATGATCTTTGTTATTCCACAGTTAAGTGGTTTGTATGAGAATTTAGATATCGAGCTACCACTTCCTACACAAATTGTTGTTGGAATTTCAAATATTACGATTAAGTTTTGGCCATTTATGCTTGCTGGAACTGCTGGACTTATTTACTACATAAAAAGATGGCGAAAAACCGAGAGTGGAAGAAAAATAACTGATACTCTTTTACTCAAAACCCCAATCTTTGGCAAGCTTATTATGCAGTCAGTTATGGTTGAGTTTTCTCGTACATTTGGTCTTTTAGTTGGAACAGGTTCGCTTGTTGTTGAGTCGCTCAATCAAAGTGCAGATGTTGTGGGTAATGTGGTTTATAGACAAGCAATTCTTGAACTTTCCCAGAAAGTAGAAAAAGGAGTCACAATAGGAGATGCTATGTTGTCAGATCCTCTCTTTCCTCCTATTATTGTTGAAATGGTAAAGATTGGAGAGCAAACAGGAAAACTTGATGATTCATTGATGAGAGTTTCAGAATATTTTGAGCGAGAAGTTGAACAGACTATTAAAGGATTGACTACAGCAATGGAGCCTGCAATTATGGTGCTTTTGGCTGTGGGCGTAGGATTCTTAATTATCTCAATTATTACGCCAATTTATAATCTTATTAACCAGATTGCGTAGTTTGTTGACTTTGTAGAGTGCCTTTCCTACACTAAATTTAACTTATATGAAGATACAAAAAATTATTGAAGGTGTTATTCTCGCTCTTCTTACACTCGTTGTTTATTTATTTACAATTAATCCCTATACCAAACCGTATTCAGTATATGCATTGATCTTTTGTCTCGCACTTTCCGCTGGTTTGTACTTTTATAGTCTTCGAACCATGCATAAGAATCATACTCGGATTCAGCCTCAAACAATAAAACTTTTGCTCTTTACCTTTGCAACCGCGATTCTATTGTGGGTAGGAAGTACAGGATGGGCTGTTTCACCTTTTTTCTATATGCTTTTTATTGTTGGAATATCGGTAGCATTTCTCTTTAGTACTTCTGCATCATTTTCCTTTGTTCTGGTACTAGTTGCAATTCTCCTACCTAATTTTGAGGGTGTCAGAGGGAATTTTGATATTGTGACAGTGCTGTCACTTCTTCTCATTATTCCTCTTTCTTACTTTCTTAGCCATGCATACTTAAAAGTGAAAGAGAAAGAAAAGAAAATTCTTATTCTTGAAGATGAATCGAAAAATGTAAGGTCAAAAGTAGATGAACTCCTCCATAATCAAATAACTCGAATGAGTGCACAACTTCGTGAACCAGTAAATGACATCAAACAAATTGCACTTTTTTATCCTCAAGCAAAGACAAAAAAAGATCAAGAAGAATATATATCGAGAATTGCAAAATCAAGTGAGAAAGCTTTGGAACTTCTGAATTCATTCGAAAAACAAACAACAGGACGATCAGTTGTCCACACGAAGAAAAGTTAGTTCACATATTTCTTGACTTGCTGGAGAAGATCTTCAGGTGTCATGTCTGCTTTATTTAAGTATGTCACAGCTCCAAGTCTTAATGCTTCTTTAATGACCGTATCATGACCTAAGTTGGTTAGGAGAAGAATTGGTCCATTTGCTATTTCTGGAGGAGCTGCTTGGAGTGATGTAAGTACACCAATTCCATCTTTCTTTGGCATCATGACGTCAAGGAGAATAACACTATAACCACCTTTTTGTAATTTTGCCAGGCCTGCTTCCCCATCAATAGCTGTCTCTACAATAAAACCCTCTGCTTTCAAAACTTCTTCATAAATGTCTCGAATATACATGTCGTCATCAACGACAAGAATTTTTTTTGAGTTATTTTGTGTCTGAGAATTTTGATCCATAGTAAAGAAGTACCAGAGTAGAGATTACTTGTCAATAAGATAAGCTTGCATTTGGTAAATTTTACTCAGTATACTAGACAGATGAGTAAAAAAACGACACCATTTGGACCACATTTGATGCTTGAAGCCTATAACTGCCCACCTGAGGTATTAAATGATGCCAATCTTGCATATAAAATCTTGGATGAGCTCCCAGAAAAGATTGGAATGCACAAACTAATTAAGCCTTATGTTGTTTTTGCTGAAGGAAATGAAAAAAAAGATCCAGGAGGATGGTCAGGTTTTGTTATCATTCAAGAATCACATGTTAGCTTACATACATTTATAAAAAGAAGATTTGTGACAGTTGATGTATATTCATGCCGGGATTTTGACACAGATTTTGCAATTGAGTACTTCAAAAAAATGTTTAAAACTGACGATGTTGATTTTGTTATTGAACAACGTGGAAAAAGATATCCTGAGGAAAATATAGATTAAAATGGGAATATTTTTTGCTATCCTCTCCCCTGCTCTATATAGTGTCGTAAATTATGTCGACAAGTTCCTTCTTGAAAAATATCACATTCACCCTACAGTAATAGCTCTCTATAGTGGATCGGTTGCTGCAGTAGCAAGTCTCGGAATACTTTTTTTTACAGGTTTTCATCTTTTCCCTTTCATGACATCACTTATTTTAATCACTTCAGGTTTCCTCACAATGTTGACACTTATTCCTTATTTTAAAGCTTTATCACTGGATGAGACTTCTAGAGTTATACCTCTTTTTCAAATGGTTCCGTTATTTGTACTTGTTTTGAGTTTTATTTTTTTACAAGAGGTGATGACAATGAAACAGTATATTGGTTCGTTTTGTATTATTTTTGCTGCTTTTCTTCTCTCTGTAGAAAAGGTTGATGCAAAAATATTCCGTCTCAGAAAAGCTTTTTTTTATATGGTCATAGCAAGTGTTTTAAGTGCGATTTCATTGATACTTTTTAAGGTTGGTGTTGGAGAGATAGATTTTTGGCATACACTTCCCTACGAAGGTTTGGGGATTGTTTTGGGTTCACTTGCAATAATCTCATACAAAGATAATATTTCTACTCTTTTAGTACAGACAAAAAAACTTCCTAAAAAACTTTTTCTTTTTATTAGTCTGAATGAGGTTATTTTTGTATCATCAAGGTATACAGCATTTTTTGCGTTATCACTCATTCCTGCTAGTCTAGTGAGCGTGTTGAGTGGTTTTCAACCTTTTTTTGTATTATGTCTAGGGGTTATTCTTTCACTTTTTATTCCTCATCTTATAAAAGAACTTCTCTCAAAAGAAACCATCCTTTTAAAAGTATTCGCGAGTGTCATAATCCTTATAGGAATTTATCTTATTTCTTAGAGATTGTGTATTTTTTTATGTATGAGACAGGATTCCATTGCTTTTTTGCAAATCGAAGACCTTCAATTCCAAGATCGCACTCAATATTGAGATAGCTATAACCTAACTTTTTCAGTTCATGACCTGTGACTTGGTTTAACTTGTAATAAGCCTGTTTTATCTCTGGATCGCTTTTAGCAAAATGATTTTGTGCATAGTTGTCGTTATAAAGATCATTAATTGAAAATCCTTGAATTTTCTCATCAATAAATAGACCAATGATGAGAAGTTTGAAGAAAGTGTGGGCATCAAGAAGTCTTTGAATTGCGGTTAATTCGTGCTCTGTATCAGCTCTCATCTTTCCTCTTGCTTTTTCCCATCGGAAAAAAACATCTTCAATTTGTTCTTTTGTACTTGTTTCCTGTGGGTCAAGAATTTTTATGAAATGGTTTGGATAAAGTGCATGAAACTTATTAATATGATTTTTCTGTGTGTGAAATTTTGATCCAGGTAGTACTGCCATTTCCTCAACAGACAAGATATAGTCGTGATTGCCTTCATCTTCCAAAACTCGAAAGTTTGACCAGTTACTTTCGTAGGAAATTACGTCTTCTGGAATAAGTCGTAATTCCTCAAGAATACCTTCTTTTCTTGCTTGTTGAAGGAGAATCTCAGCTGTATCATTGAGTAAATTTTTTCCAAGGAATGAGTAGTGACTTTCATTTGTAATATAGTCTCGAAATTTAAGAATGAGATTGTCATTATATCGACTAATTGCAGCATCATTTTCAGTATTGTAGCTCCAGAGACTTGCAAATTTAAAATCAGCAGATGGAAGAAAATGAGACGCAAATATCGTTATGAGTTCTTTGTCTTCAAGAGTTACTTTCTTTTGAATTGGAAATACAGGAAGATCATGAAAATGGTAAGACATAAAAGGATTATAACAAAGACTTTCTTGACACAGTATGATAGATCATATACGTTGATAGTATGTGGGAGACAATTCATAAGGAATACAAAGCTAAAATTGCTTTAGGTCTTTTCCTCTTTTTTACAGCATGGTGGGTTATCATGCATCTTCTTCTTGAGTCAGATCATTTCCTCTATCATTACTATGGTGTTTTCTATGGAATTATTGCAGTATGGGGAGCAATATGGGGAATTGCAATTGCACGTAAGTGGGGTGGATTTAAAAGTGTTATGGGAAAAGCACTACTCATGCTTAGTTTTGGTCTTTTAGCACAAGAGTTTGGACAGAATGCTTATTCCTACTATATTTTTGTACTTCATGTCGATATCCCCTATCCATCAATAGGTGACATTGGTTTTTTCGGAACAATCCCTTTTTATATTTATGGCGCATATTTGTTAGGAAAAGCCGCAGGAGTGAAATTTTC
>JAUPUR010000013.1 GCA_030917445.1 Patescibacteria group bacterium
AGTTGGCGTAGGAATTGTTTGTGTCATTAACTCTTGGGAGTAGTCTCTACTAATGGGAGAAGTAAAGGCTGGAGTTTGAGGAGCAAAAAATGAGGTAGCGGTGAGAAGTGTTAATGTCAGAGACATTACTTCAAAGATCATATCTTATCTTAGCATAGATGCTTGACGAATCAACATAATCCTATAGTTGTTTGACTTTTTCCTGATGACATGGTATACTTTCACAAGTTACATAGCAGATTGCAGTAATGAATCTGCTTATATTCGATTTATAGAAAGCAAAGATAAAGATACCCACTATTTTCTTCTTAATTGTATCTTTTCTCCTTTTAAAACATTTTCTTATTTAAGCAGTTTCATTTTTTACATATGACATACACACGACGTCGGGTTCGACCACAATCATCACGAAGTAGCTTTTCAAGCCGTCCACAACGGAGTACCTCACGTGGAAATAACTTTTCAAGACGAAGAGGTGGATCTTCAATTGATGTCTCACAGCTAATTAAAAAAGCTCAATTTGTTGAGAAAGAAGTATATACTCCTACTCACTCATTTGCTGATTTTGCGATAAATGATATTTTAAAGGAAAATATTAGAGTAAAAGGGTATGGCTCTCCAACTCCTATTCAGGATCAAACAATTCCTCATCTTTTAGAAGGTAAAGACGTTATTGGACTTGCAAATACAGGAACTGGTAAAACAGCTGCTTTTCTCATTCCACTCATTGAAAAAATCTATAATGACAGAACTCAAAGAGTCTTAATTGTTGCACCTACTCGTGAGCTTGCGGTTCAGATTGATGAAGAACTGAGAGAATTTACAAGACGGATGAATATATATTCAGTAATCTGCATTGGTGGAGTTGGAATGTATGGACAAATTAGAGGGTTGATGAGAAATCCCGCTTTTGTCATTGGTACACCAGGAAGACTTAAAGATCTTGAAAAACAAAGAAAGCTTTCGTTTGGATCTTTCCAAACAATTGTTCTTGATGAGGTTGATCGCATGTTGGATATGGGATTTATTAATGACGTTAAATGGATTGTTGCAAAACTTCCAGAAAAAAGACATGCACTCTTCTTCTCAGCAACTCTCCCCGAGAATACCAAGGATATTATGTCTCATTTCTTGAAAAATCCAGTAACAATATCTGTTAAAAAAACAAATACTTCAGCAAATGTTGATCAAGATGTTATTCGTCTTGAAGGAAAACCTAAAATAGACGTTTTACACGATTTGTTAGCACAAGAGGGATTTGATAAGGTACTTGTTTTTGGAAGAACAAAATGGGGAATGGAAAAACTCGCAAAAGAACTCGATGATAGAGGTTTTAAAGTTGCCTCAATCCATGGAAACAAAAATCAAAACCAAAGACAACGAGCAATAAATGATTTTAAATCTGACAAAGTTGCTATTTTACTTGCGACTGATATTGCATCAAGGGGATTAGATATTCCTAATGTGACACATGTAATTAATTATGATTTACCTGAGACATACGAGGACTATGTGCATAGAATAGGAAGAACTGGACGAGCTGACAAGACAGGCAAAGCGCTGAGTTTTGTCTAAAGAAAAAATCCTCTATAATTCATCTATGTCTCCTCTCGTTATAAAGTCTAAAACCACTCAGGATACCGAATTTGTTCGAACACTGTTGACAGCACAGTTTGTTACTACTTCAATTGTTAGAAAAGGGGAGATCCATGATGTCATAAATGATAATGGGTATATTGCCTATTACAATGGACAGCAATCTGGTCTTCTTACTTACCTTTTACATAAAGATACAGTGGAAGTAACATCACTTATCAGTTTGATTCCTGCTCAGGGCATTGGAACAGCTTTAATTGAAGAAGTGAAAAAGGTTGCAATAAACGAAGATAAAAAAAATATATGGTTGATAACAACAAATGATAACATCTCAGGGATAGAGTTTTATAAAAAACGTGGATTTTATGTAAAAAATGTCTATAAAAATGCAGTCGAACAATCTCGAAAAATAAAACCTGAGATACCTCTGACTGGGCTGGAGAATTTACCAATAACAGATGAAATAGAACTAGAATTAGCTATAGAACATCCTTATTATAAAGTTCAATAAGCTTTTGAATTTTAGGATTGATGACAAGACTGCAGTATGGGTGAGCAGGATTATTTTCGAAAAAATTTTGATGATAATCTTCAGCTTTATAAAAAACTTCAAAAGGCTTTATCTCGGTCACGATCGAGGACTTATATTTACCCGATTCTTCCTTCTCTTTGCGTACTTTTTGGGCAAGAAGTTTTTGCTCTTCTGAATGGTAATAAATACCTGATCTGTATTGGGTACCAACGTCTGCTCCTTGTTGATTGAGTGTTGTTGGGTCATGAAGATCAAAAAAGATCGAGAGAATTTTTTCGAAAGAAATGATTGAGGGATCAAATTCAAGTTGTATAGCTTCTGCATGACCAGTTGCGCCTGTAGAGACTTGTTCATAGCTGGGATTTTCTCTTTTTCCTCCTGTGTATCCTGAAGTGACAGTTGTGATACCTTTAATCTTTTTAAAAATTGCCTCTGTACACCAAAAACATCCGCCTGCGAGTGTTGTGATCTCTTTTCCCATAGAGCAATCCTAGCAGATAGAGTGAATTTGTAAAGTACGCTATACTCATATGAGATGGAAGTATTTTTTGCATTACTCGTAATTATAGTTGGATATATTATTGGACTTGGGGCAGTAACCATAATTGATCTGCATGGATTTTTAGGGAGAAAATCAATTTACTGGACAGAAGCTACAATTCGTACACATAAAGTGACAAAACCTCTTATTTGGATTGGTATTCTTTTGGTGATTGCTGGTGGTCTCTGGTGGTATACATTAATTGGAAATGAATTTTTTCGACTCCTTCATCTTTTTGCCTCTGGAGTACTTGTCATAAATGGATGCTTTTTAAGTTTTGTTATTAGCCCGTATCTTCTCAAAAAAGAAAAAGAAGAAAAGGAAAGGAAACTCCTCCGTGCATCGCTGCAGGTAAAGATTGTTCTTTCATTTCTTTTCTCAGTACTTTTTTGGTGGAGCAGTTTGATACTTTTTATTTTCAGTGTCAGTCAGTTTAGAGGGATTTCTCTCCCCAATCCCCCATTTTTTGGATAACATCCTTGAGAGATAGTCCTTTCGTTGTCAGTGAGTACTCAACATGAAGTGGTACTTCTGCAAAGATTTTTTTTGAGACAATGCCTTGATCTTCAAGTTGTTTTAAGCGTTCAGAAAGTGTTTTTGGGCTAATTCCAGGAAGCAGTCTTTGAAGTTCTCCAAATCTTTTTTTCCCAGCACAAAGTTGATGAAGGATAAGAATGGTCCATTTGCTGCCAATAATTTTCAGAGTTTTTTCAACTCCACATGCTTTACTGTTTGTCTCCATACTATATAAATTGTAACTACTTTACATTTTAAAGTATAGCCGCTATGATGTCAATCATGAAGATAAAAATAATTTTAGGGAGCACAAGAGAAGGACGAATGGGTGAAGCTTTTGCAACGTGGGTCATGAGTGAGCTATCACAAAGATCTGATGCGGAATATGAACTGTTAGATTTAAGAGATTATCCTCTTATGTATTATAGTGATCCTGTTCCAGCTAGTATGCTTCAATCCCCGTACATCCCTGAAATAAGAAATACGTGGGCAGAAAAAATTAAAGAAGCTGATGGTTTTATTGTTATAACACCAGAGTACAATCATAGTTTTCCAGCTGTACTTAAATCTGCACTAGATGTAATTTATAAAGAGTGGAACAATAAACCGATCGGATTTATTAGTTATGGTGGAGCAGCAAATGGTTCAAGAGCAGTTGAGCACCTAAGACAAGTTGCAGTAGAACTGCAAATGGCACCTATTCGTGATGCAATTCATATAGGAATTTTTACAGGACAGAGTATTTTTAATGAAGACGGTACTATGGCAAATACTCATGAAAACAAAAAACTTTCGGGAATGACTGATCAACTATTATGGTGGTCAGATGCGCTCAAAACCGCCCGAGAAAAAAAGATAGTTTAAAATCCCAGTTGTTTACGAACTGTTAGAAAAACTTTACCCCAAAAACCAGCTTTTCGATATTTTTTGTACTGTTCCTTTTTGAGATAATCCTCTGTCCCAAAAAGTGGAGGATCGATCCAACAGGAAAGAACAAGAGTTTCGTTTTTGTCACTTTGTGTTGTAATAACGGTAATAGTTGAGTTTTGTACTCTTTTAAGATATTCTGTCGTACCTGATTTTTTTCCAGGATATGAGGAGTCTGGATATCGATAAGCTTGATATGCAAGTGATTGTGACAAGCCTCGCTGATCTATTCTCTCAAGAGCGTGGTTGGTCCACACTATTCCTCCATATAATCTTTCAGACATAGGTTTATTATACTTATTTTTTTATACGACTGTGTGGTTTTTTTCTCAAAATAATATATCCAACGATGATAAGAATTATGATATTGCCTCCAAGGAAGAAAGGAAAAAGTGATGGCTTTTCTTTTGGACTAGTTTCTTCAGATACATTCTCAATTTGGACATATGTATCAGAGAAGTATCCGTCGGAAGTCTTTATTCTGAGAAAAGGAAAGATGTATGTTTTATCTTGAGATGGTGTATACGTGACTGTATCGCCTTTTTTTTCAATTCCATCACCCATATCCCAAATGTATTCACTGAATGATGAATCCCCCGGAAGAGAATTTTTTGCAGAAAAAGTGAGAGCTGTTCCTTTTGGAAAGGAGAGTACATCTGTAAGAGGATCAGAGATATTCTTACCGTTAACCGAGATTACTGCTTGAGGTAGTTTGAAAGCTTCATGAGACTTGATGTGGATAACAACAGCCTGGAGAGTTGGTTGTGTATATTCATCTTCATACCCGTTATAGTCAGCTTGAATAGTCAAAAGATATGTACCAGGATTTTGATATCTATGAACGTTATTTATTCCTGATGCTTTTTGACCATCTCCAAAATCCCATGTAAATGTAATTTGCTCAGTAATTTCAGATGGGAAGGGAAGAATTTCCGTCTCAATTTCCATGACAATCTCTTCATTCACCACATATGTTTCAGGAGCAATATCTTGTGGTAGTGTGAAATTTGGAAGAGATGTTGTATATACGGGATAAAAATCTGCATATTTATCGTTCATGAGGAAAAAAGGCGGTTGCCCTGCAATGTGTGCAGAAGCA
>JAUPUR010000014.1 GCA_030917445.1 Patescibacteria group bacterium
GAACCGTTATATCAAGATGATCCAACGCTACCAAAAGGACAAATAAAACAAGTTGACTTTGCGGCATCTGGAGCAGTTGTCTCATTCAAACGTGCAGTTAAAAAAGATGGGAAAGTCATTATCGACGAAACCTTCACATCTCGATATAGACCATGGCAAGCAGTCTTCCTCCGTGGCACAAAAGAAGGATGATAACACAGATCCAAACATACTCCCAACAACAAAAATCTCTAAAATCGGTTGATTTTCCATCAAAAACCGTCCTTATCGGTGGATGTTTTGATATGCTCCATCATGGACATGAAGCTTTTATCAAAGCAGCAGCGAACTCAGGGGATTTCCTTGTTTTGATTTTAGAAAGCGATAAAGATATACAAAAAAGAAAAGGCCCCACAAGGCCAGTACAAACTCAAGAATTAAGAGCAAAGAAAATTGCAGAACTGGGTATTGTAAATGTAGTTATCTGTCTCCCTCCATTCATGACTGATAAAGATTACGAAAATATTGTTTCTTTGGTAAAACCTGCTATAATCGCTACTACAAAAGGTGACCCTTATAGGACATACAAAGAACTTCATGCACAAAAATTTCATGCAGACGTTATAGATGTCATTGAAAGGTTGCCTGAGTTCTCGACAACAGATACAATTAAAAATATATGAGTCTTAATAAAATTTTATTAATCATTGTCATTGCGATAATAATCATCGCTGGAATTGTCGTGTTTCTGGCATCTTCTTCAGTACTTAAAGACTCTGCAGAAGTGAAGTTTGGTGACGATACATTTGCACTTGAAATTGCTGATAGTGACAAGGAAAGACAAATTGGTCTATCTGAAAAAAAATCACTTGGAGAGAAAAAAGGTATGATTTTTCTCTTTCCTGAAAGTACCATTCCTGCATTTTGGATGAAAGGAATGGATTTTCCTATTGATATTATTTTTGTTAACGGCAACAAAGTTGTAAGTATTTTCAAAGATGTACCGGCACCAAAAAATGAAACAGATCCCCTTCCAAATTATCAACCATCTAGCCCTATCGATAGGGTTATTGAGGTGCCTGCAGGGACAGTTGATAAATATGACATTAAAGAAGGTGACGAAATTACAATTTCGTTATGACAATTCTTGGAATTGAAACCTCATGTGATGAGACAGGCGCTGCAGTAGTTTCCAAAACTGACGGTGGAATCGAACTTCTCTCTCAATCACTTGCAACATCTCTCAACAAACATGCACAAACAGGCGGAATCATTCCTGAGGTTGCCGCTCGAGAGCAGGTCAAATTTATCATTCCCACAATTGAAAACACTCTTAAAGAAGCCTTTGGCTATACGTTCTCACAAAAATCTCCACCGCCAGTTGATGCTATTGCTGTCACTTATGGCCCAGGACTCATTGGCTCACTTCTTGTTGGCGTAGAGACAGCAAAAACTCTCTCGATGCACTGGAGTATTCCACTCATTCCAGTCAATCATATGTATGGCCATATCTATGCAAATTTTTTTCATAATTCAGAAATCGTTTTCCCTGCACTGGCACTTGTTGTCTCGGGTGGTCACACAGATCTCGTATTACTCACTTCTCATCACAAACTCACAGTACTAGGTGGCACAAGAGACGATGCGGCTGGTGAAGCATTTGATAAAATCGGAAGACTTTTAGGTCTTCCTTATCCTGCAGGGCCTACTATTTCACATCTCGCAGAAAAAGGTGATGAAAAAGCATTCATACTTCCTCGACCTATGATTGGATCAAAAGACTTTTCCTTCAGCTTTAGCGGGCTTAAAACTGCTGTTTTCAATCTTCTTAAAAAAAATAATTGGAACTTTAATGACAAAACTTTTTCAGAAAATAATCAACAACTTTTATTTGATTTATGTGCAAGCGTTGAATATACAATAGTATCCGTTCTTACGCGCAAAACTATTGCAGCCGCAAAAGAAATGAAAGTGAAATCTGTTCTTCTCAGCGGAGGAGTAGCAGCGAATAAAAATCTCAGAAAAACTCTTCATCACGAAATTAACAATCTTGCCCATTCTCCATATCTATCTATTCCGTCTCCAGATCTTTGTACAGACAATGGAGCGATGATTGCAGCTGCAGGAGCATATTCAAAACAAAGACTCCACTGGACCGAACTCAGTGCCGACCCTTCGCTGTATTATTAATTATGATACAATAGCTCAACTTCTATGTCTCTTGAACTGCTCATCATTACTCTCCTAGTTGTGTGTGGAATAATTCTACTTTATCAAGCAAAACTTATTTCAAATCTCAAAAAAAATACCTCAGACGCAACTCTCCTCGAATGGTTAAAATCGATGCAAAGCTCTTTAGAAACCACAAATAAAACACTAAATACCGCTTTATCATCAAACACTGATCATATGGTGCGAACACTTCAAGAAAATTCAAAACAGCTGAATGAACGCCTTGATAAGGCAGCGCATGTTATTCGAGAAGTAGGTGTTGAGGTAGGACAGATGAGTGAAATTGGACGTAGTATGAAAGAGCTTCAAGAGTTTTTAAAGAGTCCAAAACTTCGTGGAAATATTGGTGAAGAAATTTTAAAAGATCTTATTGCTCAACTCTTTCCAAAAAACAGCTTCCATCTTCAGTATCAGTTTAAGTCAGGAGAGAAAGTTGATGCCGCAATCAAGACAGATGCTGGAATACTCCCAATTGATTCAAAATTCCCTATGGAAAACTATCAAAAAATGGTAAAAGCCGAACAGCAAACAGAAAAAACTATATTTCAAAAAGAGTTCTCTCGTGATGTAAAAAAGCATATAGATTCTATCGCTAAAAAATATATCCTTCCTGATGAGGGTACTATGGATTTTGCTCTCATGTACGTACCAAGTGAACCTGTTTTTTATGAACTATGTAATATGACCGACATCATGGGATATGCAAGAGGTCAACGTGTTTACCTTGTTTCACCGAGCACACTCTATGTTCATCTCCAAACCATTCTTCTGTCGTTTGAAGGTAAAAAAATTGAGTCAAGATCAAGAGAAGTATTCAAACTTCTTCGATCTATCCAACTCGAGTATGAAAAAGTTAATGATAGTATGGGAGTCTTGGGAAAACATTTAGGAAATGCTTCAGCACAATTTGTAAATGTCACCACTGGATTTACTCATATTGGAACAAAATTACAATCAACAAAAATGCTTGAAGAGAAAGTTTTAGATGAACTTGTTGAAACAGAAAATCTCAAAGAACAACCTAATATCCAGTGATATTTTCTTTTCTTATATTATCATCAGCAACATTCATGTCTTTCACCAGTTCCTCCATTGCTAATACCATTTTTTCTGGACCACAAAGGTAATAAAGTGAGTTGCGAGAATCAGCAACGTATCTTTTAATCATCTCTTCACTTATCCTTCCTTTTTCACCAACCCAATCATTTTGAGATTCCTCCTGATGAGTGATTGTGTAAACAGCTTGAAGATAACTATTTTGCATAGTTATGTCAGTTAATTCATCATAAAAAATCGTTTCTTCAATAGAGCTAAATGAGGCAATCAATGTAGTAGGAATAGAATAATTTGTTTTTGAGGCAAACCGAAGCATCGAGTGAAAAGGGGTGATTCCTATACCACCAGCAAGGAGAACTATAGAACGATCTGATTGCTCTGGGAGAACAAAATTTCCAAGTGGTCCAAAAAAAGTTACCTTATCTCCCTCTTCAAGGGATTTAAGCTTTTTTTTAAATGGACTTTTTAACTCGGCTATTTTTGTTGTTATCATAAGCTCGTCATCAAGCGGTGACGAACAAAGTGTAAATGGTCTCTTAAATCCTCTTGGATCAACATCATCAAGCTCCAAACTAAAACGTCCATATTGACCTGCATTAAATATAAAGTTCTCAGGTTTACTAAAGAAAAAGGAATATATTTCTTTTGCAATCTCTACTGAACGTAAAAAATTTAACGACATTTCTTCTGCAGGAGCTATCATAAAAGCAATAATACCAATTTCATTCAGTCCATACAATCTCTTATGCTAAAATAGGCTTCATGCCCGACCTATCACACCTTAATCAAGAGCAACTGCAAGCAGTAACACATGGAGAAGGACCGATCCTCATCATTGCTGGCGCAGGAACAGGAAAGACAACTGTTATTACAAAAAGAATTGAATATTTAATACTTGAAAAAAATATTTCACCAAAAAAAATTCTTGCTCTCACCTTTACAGAGAAAGCAGCCAAAGAAATGGAGACACGAATCGACGAGGTACTCCCGTATGGATATACTGATTTGTGGATAGAAACATTTCATGCTTTTTGTGACAGAATCTTGAGACAAGAGGCTCTTCATCTGGGGCTTTCTCCCGATTTCCAACTCATGACTGAAGCAGAAGCACTTCTTTTTCTTCGTAAGAATATTTTCTCTTTTGATTTAAAATACTTTCGCCCACTCAGTAATCCTTCAAAGTTCCTCCAAGGACTCCTTCAGCATTTTAGCAGGCTAAAAGATGACGATATTACACCTGAAGATTATTTAGATTTTGCAGTCTCATTATCCCCCGACGATTATACTCCAGATGAAATCGAAAAGATTAATGAACTTGCAAAATCTTTTGATCTTTACGAAAAAATTAAGAAAAAAAATAACGTTATGGATTTTTCCGATCTCATCAGTACTGTCTTAACGTTATTTAGAACAAGACCTCATATTCTTTCTTTTTATCAAAAACAATTTGAATTTATTCTTGTTGATGAATTTCAAGATACAAATTATGCACAAAATGAACTTGCAATTCTTCTTTCAGGCGTTAAAAAAAACATCACTGTTGTGGGTGATGACGATCAAAGTATATATAGATGGAGAGGAGCTGCAATTGCAAACATGATCCAATTTAAAGATCACTTTCCCAATGCTTCTATAGTTGCTTTGACCAAGAATTATAGATCTACCCAATCTATCCTTGATAACGCTTATACACTTATCCAACATAATAACCCTGACCGCCTAGAAGTTAAAGAAAAAATCAATAAAAGACTTGCTGCTGAATCTCATACTCAAGGCGATGGTTCAGAATTTCTTTACGCCACGCGTGGAGAAGATGAAGCAGAACTCGTTGCTAAAAAAATTAAAGATGAAATACAAAAAAATAAGAGATCCCCAAAAGATTTTGCAATTCTTGTCAGAGCAAACGATCATGCACTTCCATTCCAAAAAATGCTTGAAAAAATAAATATACCTACTCAGTTCCTTGGTCCATCTCATCTTTTTGAACAAGAAGAAATAAAGGACCTCATTGCCTATCTCAAGGTTCTTGTCAACTTTGATGATGACGCAAGTTTGTATAGAGTGTTAACAATGAATATTTTTTCCATTGATGGACGAGATATTGCAGCACTTTTCAACTTTGCAAAAAAGAATAACTACTCACTCTTTGAAACGCTTGAACATTTCGAAGAAATAAATATTAATGAAGAGACTAAACAGTCAGTAAAAAAAATCGTCACGATGATAAAAAACCATCTTGAAAAAGTTCCTTCAGAAAGTGCCGGTCAAATTCTTTACTATTTTTTCGAAGAATCAGGACTCCTTAGTTATTATCTCGATCCTCAGAATGCCAAAACTGAAAACCAAGCACTAAATATAGCATCTTTTTTTAATAAACTTCAAAGATTTTCAGCCAATAGACAAGAAGTTTCAGTTTTTGCAGTTGTGGAGTGGTTAGAGTTGTCAATGGAGCTCGGAGAAAGTCCACTTGCGACAGAAAGTGACTGGAGTAACAATGATGCTGTCAACATCCTTACAATTCATTCAAGTAAAGGATTGGAATTTCCTGTCGTTTTTGTAGTCAATCTAGTCACACAAAGATTTCCAAGTCGAGACAGGAGAGAACAAATCCCCATTCCAAGTGCCCTTATTAAAGAAGAATTGCCTACAGGAGATGAGAACTTACAAGAAGAACGTCGTCTTTTTTATGTTGCTATCACTCGTGCAAAAGAAAAATTATTTCTCACTGCTGCAAAATATTATGGTGAAGGAAAGAGAGAAAGAAAACTATCTCCCTTTATTGAAGAGACATTAGGAAAAGACTATATTCATAAAGTTATATCATCATTTACGTCTCAACCAGAATCATCTCAGCTCAGCCTTCTTGATGTCTTTAATACAAAAATTGAGCAAAATAAAGGAGAAGAGAAAGAAGAAAAATTTATAAAATCCCATACTCTTACTTACATTTCATACTCTCAAATTCAAACATTTCAAATTTGTCCTCTTCATTATAAACTACAGTATTTACTCAATATTCCTACACAGCCTTCACCCTCACTTAGCTTTGGTATTAGTGTTCACAATACTCTTCGCGATTTTTTTCTTTTAAGAGAAAGAGAGGAAAAGATAAAACCCAATATTATCCTCACTCTTCTCGAAAAAGCTTGGCTAAAAAGAGGATACACATCAAAAGAACATGCACTTCAAGCATACAAGCAAGCAGAATCTATCCTTCTGCCATACGCACAAGATATTTTAACCTCAAATCCTGAAACACTCGTTGTCGAACTTCCATTTCAATTCTGGTTAAATAAAGTTAAAGTTGGAGGGAGAATTGATAGAGTCGATCAATTGAAGAATGGCCAGATTGAGATCATCGACTACAAAACTGGACCTAATATTCCAGACGATAAGAAAATACAAAAAGATCTCCAACTTACTTTTTATGCACTTGCAGCAACAGAAATAAAAGATGAAATCCTCCATAGACTCCCCGAAGACATCATACTTACTCTTCACTATATTGAACTTAATAAATCAATATCAACAACTCGATCAACAGAAGATTTGATAAGAGGTAAAGAAGAAATTCTTAAAATCATCAATGAGATTGAAACAAGCAACTTTTCTTGCTCCAAAAGTATTCTTTGCAACTCTTGTGACTATAAAATGATATGTGGACAAAATAGTTAATTTGATCTTATAGTATTTATTTGGTATACTATTACTATTCTGGGAAGAAGGACCACTAGTTCGCATCTGCGGACAGGAAAGTCCAAACAGCATGTAGAGAAGGGATGGAGCACAAGCTCCGAATGGCAACATCTAGTTTTTCTTTTTTTTACCCACATGTGAGAAAGAAAACGGGTCTTGAATTAACAAGACTTGAGAGCAACAGAGACGAGTGGGTGTGAAACGGGCAATCCTCCCTGCTGCAACTTCCGAATGCTACGCATTAGCCTCTACACGAGTAGCGAAGATAGAAGGCACTTGCTATAAAGGCAAGCGAAAGAACATACGTTTTTTTGAGAGAGATTGTGGTTATGAACAGAATTTGGCTTACTCTCTTCCCAGAATACTAAATGCTAAAACAGAAGAGGGTACTCTTCTTCTGTAGGGCAAGATTTAGCGAATAGCCTTCTTAAACGTCTTCCCGGGTGTAAAACCTGGTGCTTTTCGAGCTGCAAGGGTGATTCTTTCACCGGTTTTTGGATTTCTACCAATCCTTTGTTGTCGACTCCTTACACTAAATGTCCCAAAACCAGTTAAAACAACCTTTTCTCCCCTTTTGAGTGAATCACGGATTGTATTCAACGTAGTTTGTACTGCATCACGAGAAGCTTTATTTGTTAAATTTGCTTTTTTTGCTACAACTTCAATGAGGTCTTTTTTTGTCATATTATCACCCCCTTTCATTTATATGATTAGATTAACAGTATAATGAAAACAGGTGGATGTCAAGAGATTTCTTTGATATATCAATCAATTCTCAAAAGGGGATCTATACCGTGTGGGAAGGAAAGACTGAACGAAACTCACGAATTGCTGTCACTTTTACTTCTCCTGGAATCGCCAACCTTTGACTGACCTCTTCTTGAATTTTCTTTGATAAGAGAATAGTTTGGTTATCATCGAGTCTTCCAGGATTGATAATAACACGAAGTTCTCGACCAGCCTCAAATGCATAAGCATCCTCAACGCCTTCATATTTCTTAGCAATCTCTTCCATCTCTTTTAATCTTTTTCCATAATTCTCAACATCTTCGTATCGAGCACCTGGTCGAGCACCTGAAATAGAGTCAGCAATATGTACAATTACAGACTCAAGTGATGAAAACGGTTTGTCTTCATGATGCTCAGCGACACAATTAACGACAGTTTCTGGCAAGTTAAATCTTTTAAGATAATCGACTCCTTTTTTCACATGACTGCCTTCTCCATCAATTACTTTTCCAATATCATGAAAAAGACAACCTAGACGTACAACGTCAACATCTACACCTGTTTCATGTGCAATTTGAATACCAATTTTTGTTTCTTCAAGGGTGTGAACAACTAAATTCTGCCCAAACGATGTTCTAAATTTAAATCGACCAAGAGTTGTGTAAAGTTCTGCAGGTAGTTTAAAGACACCAACTTCAGCAGCTAATTTTTGTCCTTCATCTAACATGATCTTCTCTACTTCTTGACGGGTCTGTTCCACAATCTCTTCAATTCTAAAAGGCTGAATACGTGTATCTTTTAATAACTTTTCAAGTGAACGTCGAGCAATCTCACGTCTTACTGAATCAAAAGAGGATAATCGAATGACACCTTCTTCATCAAGATCAACATCAACGCCGGTTGTTTGTTCGAATGCACGAATATTTCTTCCTTCTTTTCCAATTATTCGTCCTTTCATTTCCTCGTCCTCAACCTTAACTACAGTCACTGTATATTCAGCAATGTAATCAAGAGCACCATGTCTCATTGCATCAACTAGTATTTCACGTGATTTAAGATCCGCTGTTGCCTTCGCTTCTTCTTCTTTTTCTTTAATGATACGTGCCATCATTGCAGCCGAATCATTTTCAATCTCAGTAAGGAGTGCTTGTCTCGCTTCTTCTTTTGTTAACCCAGAAACTTTCTCAAGCTTTTGTTGATATTCTTCTCTCTTTTCAGAGATATACTCTTTATCTTTTTCAAGCTGATCTGATTTTTGTTCAATTTTATCTTGTCTTTCAAGAAGTTTCTTCTCTAAAGCCAAGAGGTCTTGGTGTGTTATATCTGCCATAATAATGAGGAAAATAAATTAGATATTAAAGAGGGAAAGTGTGTGACCTTCTTTTTTTTGTATAACTATTTTTTCCACAGCTTTATTATACTTCATTTGCTAAAGAATCGTCAATTGACTTTCTAATAACATCATAATCAAACCCTCGTTGAGTAAGATAAGATGCAAGCTTTTGAAATTTCTCTTTTTTTGTAAGATGTTCAAGTTTGGTAATTCTCTTCAAAATAAGTTTTTTTGCTTTATCAACATCAGAAAGAGAATCTTCGCTCTGTTTTGAAAAAGCTTTTTCAATACTTTCTTTACTCAACCCCTTTCTTTGAAGTTCAAATTTAATAAGACGGTCACTTTTCATTTTAAATCTGGTTCTTTGATCTCTCCACCACTCACCGAAAGATATATCATCAAGATATTTTTGCGATATCAGCTTCTCTATCACATGATCAACTACTTCTCTATTATCTTCAGGGTTATTCCACTTTTTATATTTTTTATGGAGAATGTCTCGTACTTCAGTTACTGAATGAGGTCTTCGAGCAAGCGCTGACACCGCAGCTGTGTAATATTTTTCAAAATTATCCATGCAATGTATGTTGCATTATCTTATTGAGGATTTTCAACGGACTCATCTTCGTTTACTTCTTCCACACCAACTTCTACAGGCATCTGCCCATCTTTTGATTTACTCATAATTGCGGTAACAATCTTTTTTGTTTCCTCTGGATTTTCCTTCAACCAATCAAGTGCTGCTGCTTTTCCCTGACCGATAAGTTGCTCATCATAACGATAGAATGCTCCTGATTTAGTAATAAGTCCCATCTCAACACCAACATCCAAGATACCACCTTCCCGGGAAATCCCTTGATTAAATACATCAAATTCAGCAATACGAAAAGGCGTTGAAACTTTATTTTTGACAATCTTTACTCGATGCCGAGAACCAATGACTTTATCCCCATCTTTAAGAGTTTCAATCTTACGAACATCCATTCGAACTGATGCATAAAACTTCAAAGCGAGTCCACCTGTTGTTGTTTCAGGATTACCAAACATTACTCCAATTTTCTGTCTTAACTGATTTGTAAATATCACAACTGTTTTTGATTTTGAGATAACTGCTGTAAGCTTTCTTAATGCCTGAGACATCAATCTTGCATGAAGCCCCATCATAGCATCTCCCATATCCCCTTCAATTTCTGCTTTTGGTACAAGTGCTGCAACCGAATCAATAACCAAAATATCAACTCCACCACTTCGAACAAGACTCTCAGCGATTTCAAGACCTTGTTCTCCTGTATCAGGTTGAGAAATAAGTAACTCATCTAACTTTACACCTATCTGTTCTGCCCATAACGGATCAAGAGCATGCTCGGCATCAATAAATGCAGCAATCCCACCATGTTTCTGTGCTTGAGCGATTGTAGAGAGGCAAACCGTCGTCTTACCAGATGCTTCTGGTCCATAAATTTCAATTATTCTTCCGCGGGGCAGGCCTCCGACACCAAGTGCGAGGTCTAGCGGAAGACAACCGGTTGAAACTACTGAAATATCTAATTTTGCAGCGGCTTCCCCAAAACGCATAATTGAACCACGGCCATACTGCTTCTCAATCTGGTCCATGGCCATTTTTATAGACTCCAATTTTTGAGCAGCGTCGCTTGGTGCTTGAGTTGTTTTTGCAGAATTATTTGAGGATCTTGCCATAGATTATTGACTTAATATATCCAACTTTCGGGTAAAATACAATGAGACGTTCTCGTTCTTACTATATCATTGGAATAATTACCTCTCTTTGCTAAAATCAGAAAACAAAAAGGAAAGCTTAAGATCAAAAGCAAGTGTGTACAGTAATGTAAGAAATCTTAGCGGGGTGTAGTTTAACGGTAGAATTCGCGGCTGGGGGTCGTGAGACTGGAGTTCAACTCTCCGCACCCCGACACATACTTGGTTTTTCCTTAACGGAAGAGTATAATTCCAAAGTTGCTCTATATTTATGGGAAAAGAAGCTAGACCACATGTACCCTTTACAACAGAGTTGGGTATTCAAGTTGCGGATAGAATTACAAGAAATATCTTAACAGTAACAGATATCAAAACAACAGTAGGACGACAACTCCTTCTTAAAGGTCTTAACTCTCGTCTTATTTTTCCAACTGAAGTTATTTCACATAATGATGCTATTGAAGAAGCTCGAGCATTAAGACATGACGGATACGGAATAATTGTTAACTATAATCACTACAGCTACCGCGATCCGATAGATGTTATGTCTACACTTTTATCACTCGGGGAAGGTTTTTCCGACGCTCAATATCTTAGTCCACTTGCTATGCACCAAACAGGACCCCATCTATCGCTCATGTCCAGCATCACGGATATACCACTTTCGGTCATTGTTACAGAAGACACAGTGACCAAAGGGAAGAATATCATAAAACCAACATATTTAGATAAAACTAAGGCTATCTTTGATCGCTCCCGTGACATTCAACCTCGCGTTGTAGCTGAAAGCCATGGACTCCGCGAGTATATTGATCAAGGAGCACAAGTTTTGGCTGATGGAGGAATAGTATTTGTTGCTCCCCAAGGTGGAAGAAGAAATCAACTAGGTGAGCCAGCAGGGCGTGCAAATGATTTTCTCATTACTTCGGCAAAACGAAAAGGAGCTGAAAAGATCGCAATTTGGATAATGGGTATGACACTCGATGGACAAAAAATATATGATTCACGTACTGCAAAATACAATGTAGGTAAAAAAGCTAAAGTCGAATTTGGCATTCCCGTAACTATAGATGAGATGAGAAATCTTGCTAAAGAAAACACACCTGAAGGAGAAAAAGTAAGTATCGATCAACAAATTTTCAGAGAATTTAGACAATTACTTCCCGAATCCTATACTGGAATTAACACATAATTCAGTAAGACTAAATTTATAAAAAATAAATTACAGAAAATCTTGTTGTTAGATATTCAATGAAACTATTTATAGTTATTCCGCTTTCCACCGAGCAATCATTCCAGTCGATAAATATCTCTTACTCTCTTTTTCCTCAAGGGCCAATTCACCTATTTCCAGTGTTCCTTTTTGAAAAATTTCATGATCTCTTAAAACATTCTCAAGCATCAGTGAAGATGATGAAATTGCATATGCATTTACAATAAAAAATAAAGGATTGTCTCTCATTAACTGTACACATTCCTCTATTAAAAGTGGGAAATGCTCTGCAAAATCCCATCTTTCTCCACCAGGCCCATGTCCATAAACTGGAGGATCCATAATTATTCCATGGTAAATCGTTCCTCTTTTTACTTCACGTTTTACAAATTTCATTACGTCATCTAGTATCCATCGAATTGGTTTTTCTCCTAAATTTGAAATTGATTGATTTTCTCTTGCCCAGCCAATAGTTGGACGAGAAGCATCAACATGTGTCACATGAGCTCCTGCATCTGCTGCTGCAAGCGTAGCGCCTCCAGTATATGCAAAAAGATTGAGAACATTTACCTGATCTTGAGACTTCTTAACATTATCAGCTATAAAATCCCAATTAAGATGTTGTTCAGGGAAAAGTCCTGTATGTTTAAATGGTGACAACTTTGCATGTAATTTTATATTTTTGTAAACGATCGGCCAGAATGGTGGGAGAGATGTTTTTGAAACCCACTGTTCTTTTTTGTCTTTTTTAAAAAAGATAGCGTCGGATTTTTGCCACTCTGATTCAGGAAGTTTCTTTTTCCAAATAGCTTGAGGGTCAGGTCGGGTCAACCTATATTGACCAAATATCTCAAGTCTTTCTCCATTTCCGCTATCAAGGAGCTGGTAGTCATCCCATCCTTTTGTAGAAAATATTTTCATCATTTTATTATTTCCTTTATATCCGAAAGTATATCATTACTATGAAAAAGCGGATTTACCTTCTCATACTGCTTAACAATTTCTCCTTCAGGATTGATGAGAAATGTGTTTCGCATTATCCCCTCAAATTCTCTTCCCATAAATTTCTTTATACCCCAAGAACCATAGCTTTTAATAATACTGATTGACTGATCGCTTAAAAGTGGAAACGATAATGAATGTTTGTCATAGAATTTCTTATGAGAAGATACAGAATCTTTAGAAATTCCTACGATAAATATATTTTTTTCTTGTAGCTCATGTGAAATGTCGCGAAAAGAACATACTTCTTTTGTGCATCCAGGTGTATTATCTTTGGGGTAGAAAAAAAGTATCAACCATTTTCCTTTATAGTCATCAAGAGTGTGGTCTTTCCCATCTTGATCAGGAAGTGAAAAATACGGAGCTTTCATTTTTCCTATCATAGCACAATCTTTAATTCCGCCATAAAATAAGGTACAATGAACGTATGAAAAAATTGGCTTTGTTTGTTGGACTTTTTCTCCTTATATATAGTGCAGCTGTAATTGCAATTAACTTTCCTCGTCAAGAAAAACCCCTCATCAATAGTAGTGAAGACAACTCTGCTTCACCTTCTGGAAAAGTTCAGATCGAAGAACTTCAACCCGGTACAGGAGATGCTGTTAAAAATGGAGATTCAGTAACAGTTCATTACACTGGCACACTTACAGATGGCACACAATTTGATTCCTCTTATGATCGTGAACCTTTTACATTTACCGTTGGGTCTGGAAGTGTAATTCAAGGGTGGGATGAAGGAATTATAGGAATGAAAATTGGAGAAAAAAGAAAACTAACAATACCTCCAGACCTTGGTTATGGTTCTGTTCAACAAGGAAGTATTCCAGCAAATTCTACACTTTTATTTGAGATTGAACTCATTTCAATTGATACAGCCAAAGAAAATTCACAGCAACCAGAATTAAATCTCTGAGAATGATTATTGTCTCACTTTTTTTTCTCCAACTCCTTGCTCTTTTTTTCCTGTCACGTAAAGTTCATAAACAAATTTCATCTTTCTTTTTTTATCTGACAAACAATATTCACAAAACAGTTCATATTATGGCATTTCTTTTCTTCCCCGGAACCTTTGTTCATGAAGTATCACACTATCTTATGGCAAAGTTGCTTTTTGTCCCTGCAGGGAACATGACACTGCTTCCAAAAATTGAGGATGATGGAGTTAGGCTCGGAAGTGTTATGATAGGAAAATCAGATCCAATAAGACGTCTTTTCATTGGAGTTGCACCATTTTTAATTGGAACATCAATTATACTAACAACACTTTTTATTGCTGAAGAGTATCAGTTATGGAATAATTTTTTTTATATTTTACTAACCATTTTAGTGCTATTTCAAATTACAAATACAATGTTCTCTAGTAAAAAAGATCTTGAAGGAGCAGTCTGGTTCGTCATTATTATTTCAGCAATTACTATAGTTTTGTATCTAACAGGTGCAAGAGTATCTCTCTCTGATTTTGAAAGAATATTTACAGAACACTTGATTAACTTATTTTATCAAGGGGTCGTTTATCTTACCATCCCACTCATTATTGACATAGTTATTATTATTTGTTTTTCATCATTAGTCTACCTCTTACAAAAAAGATAATCATTTCTCTTGTGTTATTAAAACATGAGATTTACAAAACTCATTTTTATTCATATTCTCAATATTTAAATCACTGAAAGTTAAAGAGAAATAATATCTATTCTCACTTTTATCGATACAGATTTTTTCATTAAAGATTGAGTAAGTTTTTCCACTGTCTTTCATCTGAGCTATAATATTATCTGGATACTTATCCATATCATAAGCACATAATGAACTTTGTATTAACGTATCGTTACTTTTAAGATACTTTACTATGTCATGACATTCTAAAAACGAAACTTTTTCAATCGAATATACTTCTTTTGAAATCGAATCTCGAATAGTCTGCATCGAACTTTTCTGCAGGTAATTAGCATAAAAAATGTACTTTCTAAAAAGATCATGTGGTCTTGGTGAAAAAACTTTTATTAAATTTCCCTCATTTGTACTTAGTTTTATATATTTACTCAAAACTCTTGACTCAGTATCATAAACGTTTGTTAATGGAGCAGTAAAAAAATACAATTGATAAAAATAAGTAAATGATATGAAATAAACAAATATGATTAAAAATTTGTATATTAAACGTTGTTTGTATACGGCATGAATTCCGACGGAGATAATGAGAATGAAAAATGGAATTAATAACGTAATATGAGGAGAGAAAACACCTTTATTTACATGAATAATCTCAGGAATAATAGCAATCGCTAGGAGAAAAAAGAGAAAAACTGCTAATTTTCTTTTTTTTATAAATAGAAATCCAATACCTATGATAAGAAATACCGAATCAATTATGTAAAACAAGCCACTTTTATACAATCCAAAAAAAGAATCTCCATTGTAAAAAAGAAAACTAAGTGAAAAAATATTCACGATTTTATCTAATAAGATTCTTGCATATATTGTAAATTTATTAATAAGTAATGAATCAAATGGACTTGATATTGTTGATTGTCTCGCAGAGTTCACTTCATTTGTTACAGACTGAGAAAAAGGTGTTAGTATTTCTGTTACCCTTGATCCAGATTGTAAAAAAAACTGAGAAAAAGCAAAAAAACCAACAAGGATACATGATGAAAGAATTATAATAACGAATTGCTTATTTTCATTTCTTCTTTTCCCAACAAAATAAATATATCCTAAAATTAGAGCAATATATGGTAAAACAATTATTTTTGTTCCAATATACGAATAGAAAGCTAGAAATATTATTGGAATCGTAAAAAGCATTCTCCAACCCTTTAGAATAAGTAAGAGATAGAAAAGTAACATGTAAAAGAACATCGCTAATGTCATTTCATATGATGTTCTACCAATTGTGACCATCCATGGGTTAATCAGAGTAATGAGAGCAGCTATAACTCCAACATTTTTATGAAATAAATTCTTTCCAAGAAAGTACATTAACCCAACAGTAGCACTACTAACTAGAGCATACCCCACTCTCACATTAAAAAGTGTTGCATCGACGAAATAAAGCATTATATATTGAAATAAATATCCTAATTCTGCCTGGGGTAAAATGCCTTTAGGGTAAATAAAAATAAAAGGAGAAAAAATAGAAATAGAATCTGTGATATCTGTCCCCGTATAAAGGAAAAATTTTGCGTTTATAATATACTCTAATTCATCGCCTCCAATACTTATTCCAATCCTATCTAGCAAAAAAAATCTGGTAAAAAAAACGCCGATAATAATAAATAAAATTAGCAATATATTTGTTCGCTCTTGCAGTATTCTCATGTATTACTATAATAGTAAAGTCGATTTATAAAATAATCAAATAGCATATTTATAATGAATATTACAATTTTAGGTGATGGAGTCTGGGGCAAAGCATTAAAATCAATAATTGATAAAAATTCTCAAACAGTAGATCTCCTTGGAAAGGGTGATTCATCACTATCAACACAAGTACTCATAATTGCGATTCCCACTGAGATCATCTCAACAGCACTTGGTCAAGTAACTTTTGAAGGCAACCCTATTATCATCAATACCTCAAAAGGTATTGATTCTATTGATCATCTCTTCCCCTTTCAAATAATAAAAAAGAAGTATCCTCAAGCTGAATACTACTCACTCGCAGGACCAAGTTTTGCTGCTGAAGTTATAGAAAGTATGCCTACAATAGTAAACCTAGGTTATGGACAAGAAAGAACTAATCTCAAAAAAATGCATTCTCTTTTTTCTTCTCATTTCTTTCATATTAAGCCCACAGAGGGAATTGAGATTCTTGAATTATTTTCTGCGTTTAAAAATATTTACGCGATTGGTTCTGGTATTGCTTCCGGACTTGGATATAAAGCAAATACAAAAACAGCAC